>JAIXOZ010000028.1 GCA_027486495.1 Comamonadaceae bacterium
GATTTCGATGGGGCGCACAGTGCGTGTGTCGCGGCCGTCGATGCGGGGCTCACCGGCCAAAATCTGGCTGCGCACGATGCGCGCTTCGATTTCGAACATCAGGCCGTCGAGCTTGACGCTGTCGAAAACCACGCCCTCTTCAGCCAAAGCGACTTTGACGGAAGCGTAGGCTTCGCGGCAAGCGTGTGTGCGGGCTTGTTTGTTGCGGATTTGGTAAGCCGCGCGCAGTTTTTCTTCTGCCAGTGTGGCCAGCTTGGCTTCGAAAGCCGTGTCGCGGGCAGGCGCTTGCCAGTCCCACACGGGCTTGCCGGCTTCGCGCACCAACTCGTGGATCGCGTTGATGGCAATGGCCGATTGCTCGTGGCCGTACACCACACCACCCAACATGATTTCTTCGGACAGTTGCAGGGCTTCGGATTCGACCATCAACACAGCGGCTTCGGTACCAGCGACCACCAGGTCCATCACGCTGTCTTTGCGCTGGGTCTGGCCGGGGTTCAGGACGTATTCGCCGTTGATGTAACCCACGCGAGCAGCGCCAATAGGGCCGTTGAACGGGATGCCCGAGATGGACAAGGCGGCAGACACGGCGATCATCGCGGCGATGTCGGCGTCCACTTCAGGGTTCAAAGACACGGTGTGGATGACCACATGCACGTCGTTGTAGAAGCCTTCGGGGAACAGGGGACGGATGGGGCGGTCGATCAGACGGCTCGTCAGAGTCTCGTGCTCGCTGGGCTTGGCTTCACGCTTGAAGAAGCTGCCGGGGATCTTGCCTGCAGCGTAAGTCTTCTCGATGTAATCCACCGTGAGCGGGAAGAAGTCTTGACCGGCTTTGGCGATCTTGGAACCCACGACAGTGGCCAGCACCACGGTGCCCTCCATGTCGAGCAGCACAGCGCCGCCGGCTTGGCGAGCAACTTCGCCAGTTTCCATCTTGACCGTGTGCTGGCCCCATTGGAAGGTTTTGGTCACTTTGTTAAAAATAGACATGTTCAGAACTCCTGAAAACAAAAGCGCATGAGGCTGCACTGTGGGCCCGGAAGATGACGCTCTGAACTCGATGCCATTCCACAAAACCTTGCAAAAAACTTTGCTGTAAAGCCTTGTGGAATGACACAGCGCGAGGTCGCCCTGACAAATTCCGACAGAAAAAAGAATAAAGCGCCTGAGCTAGTGAACTAACTCAGGCGCTTTTCATCTGAGGAGACGATTACTTACGCAGGCCAAGCTTGGCGATCAGCGCAACGTAACGGTCAGCATCACGGGACTTGAGGTAGTCCAGCAATTTGCGGCGACGGCTCACCATGCGCAGCAAACCGCGGCGACCGTGATGGTCTTTGGCGTGTGTTTTGAAGTGGGGTGTCAGCTCGTTGATACGGGCTGTGAGCAAAGCCACTTGGACTTCTGGGGAGCCAGTGTCATTGGCTGCACGTGCGTTGGCCTTAACGACCTCTGCCTTGATTGAAGATGCAATCATGGTGTTTTCCTTGTTGTTTCGCTTGTATTCAAAAATGAATTTCAGCGGATTAATGACTTGCGCCAGCGGCCGGAAAAGCCAATGGCGTGCGCTTTGCAAATCGCAAAACATGCAGATTATAGACCGAAACGCGGGACAAACTTCGCCTCTCTAACGGCCAAGCAACCAGACAGGCCCTTCATCACAAGCCTCTTAAACCCCAAGTCGAACATCACTGCGCGCTGCACTTAATCTTTGATGTCCAAGGCGTCAACAATGCCCTCGTGATTTCCCTGAATCTGTTTGCCCTTGATCGCTTGCAAGTGCTTACAAAAGAATACAGAGGCTCAGTGCCAAAGCGACCGGTTTTCGTAAACTTGCCTACCACCCCTCCTCTGCGCATGAAAAAACAAACAAGCCTTCGCATCCTTTTCAGCAGTACCCTGGTCACCCTGGGCCTGTGGTCCATCCCGGCGGCCCAAGCCCAATTGTGCACCCGCGAATATGCCCCCATCTGCGGCCAAATCGCAAGTCAAGCACCACAAACATTCCCCAACCGCTGCGTACTGGACCACGCCCAAGCCCGCTTGATCGCCCAAGGCGAATGCCCGAACACCGGGTTTCCACAATCGCCGCCCGTGCCCCAACCACAACCCCTGCCACAACCTCAGTCCATGCCCGGCAGCGGCAGCGACGCGCACGGCTGCAAAGGCTCAACGGGTTTCGTCTGGAACGCCGAAATGGACAGCTGCATCCGCCCCTGGATGAGCAGCGCCATCACGCTCGAAGTGGCCGCCCAGCGCCAAAAATGCACAGGCCTGATCCTGATGCAATGCCTGATGGTGCGTGAGCTGCAAGAAGGCCAGAAAAAGACACGCTGGATGCCGCTGCACGGTGAAATCCAAGACTACCAACACCAAGCCGGCAAACGCCAACTTTTGCGCGTGCGCATGGACCGACAAGAAAACGTGCCAGCCAACGCCCCCAGCATCACCTACCAACTTATCAAAAAACTGCCCTGATCCAGCCAACTGCGCTGCCAGAACGACTCCAAGGCCGAGGTGGTGATCGGCCCGTTATGCCTCGCACCCGATCGCGTCCATCAACGTCCACGATGCGAACACCCTTGCCGCAAACCATGCGATGGTGCTGCCTTTGTTGGCGTGAAAGACTGAAATGGACACACGAAGACCGATAAAATCAGGGGCTTATGACAAACCAACTCGACACCAAATCCCAAGCCTGGTCCGCGCTCTTTTCTGAACCCATGAGCGAGTTGGTCAAGCGCTACACCGCCAGCGTGTTCTTTGACAAGCGCCTGTGGCAAGCCGACATCCAGGGCTCTTTGGCCCACGCCGAGATGCTGGCCGCGCAAAACATCATTGGCGCGCAAGACCTGGCCGACATCCAGCGCGGCATGGCGCAGATCACCCAAGAGATCGAATCTGGCGCTTTTGAATGGAAGCTCGATCTGGAAGACGTGCACCTGAACATCGAAGCGCGACTGACCCAGCTGGTGGGCGACGCGGGCAAGCGCCTCCACACGGGCCGCAGCCGCAACGACCAAGTGGCCACCGACGTGCGCCTGTGGTTGCGCAGCGAGATGGACCTGATCATCGATTTGCTGGTGGACCTGCAAAAGTCGCTGGTCGATGTGGCCGAGAAGAACGTCGAGGTCATCATGCCCGGCTTCACCCACCTGCAAGTGGCCCAACCGGTGAGCTTTGCGCACCACCTGCTGGCCTATGTCGAGATGTTTGCCCGCGATGCCGAGCGCATGAGCGACGTGCGCCGCCGCACCAACCGCCTGCCGCTGGGCTCTGCCGCCTTGGCAGGGACGACCTACCCACTGGACCGCGAACGCGTGGCGCACACATTGGGCATGGTCGATGAACATGGCAACGCGCAGGTTTGCCAAAACAGCCTGGACGGCGTGAGCGACCGAGACTTCGCCATCGAGTTCACCGCCGCCGCTTCGCTGTGCATGGTGCACATCAGCCGCTTCTCTGAAGAGTTGATCTTGTGGATGAGCCAGAACTTCGGTTTTGTGCGCATTGCTGACCGCTTCACCACGGGCAGTTCCATCATGCCGCAGAAGAAAAACCCCGACGTGCCCGAGCTGGCACGCGGCAAAACCGGCCGCGTGGTCGGTCACCTGATGGGCCTGATCACCCTGATGAAGGGCCAGCCCTTGGCCTACAACAAAGACAACCAGGAAGACAAAGAGCCGCTGTTTGACACGGTGGACACGCTCAAAGACACCCTGCGCATCTTCAGCGAAATGGTGGGCGGCCAAATCAACCCAGCAACGGGTCAAAAAGAAGGCGGCATCACCGTCAACGAGGCCGCGATGGAAGCCGCCGTCAAAAAAGGCTACGCCACCGCCACCGACCTCGCCGACTACTTGGTCAAAAAGGGCTTGCCTTTCCGTGACGCGCACGAAGTGGTGGCGCACGCCGTCAAAACCGCCCAAGGGCTGGGTGTGGATTTGTCCGAGCTGCCGCTGGCCACCTTGCAACAGTTCGACAGCCGCATCGAAGTCGATGTGTTCGGCCCGCTGAGCCTGCAAGGTTCGCTCAACGCCCGCAACACGCTGGGCGGCACAGCGCCTGCGCAGGTGCACATGCAGCTTGCACGGCATCACAGCCGTTTAGGCTGAAGCATAAATAGATCCCGGGGCCAACTCGGGATGACGCTGACAGCAAAGCCCCAGGCCATAACCACAGTAACGCAGCAGACATAGATCCCTGCCTATGCCACGCTTGGGCTGGCGTGACAGTTGCGCCTTTTATTTCTTTGGCACTGGATTGGCCAGCAGAAAATGGGCAGGGTAGGCGCGCATGAACTCGCGGGCTTTGTCGATCGGGGCGCTCAGCCAAGCGCTCCAAGCCCCTTCGTTCAATATGGCGGGCATGCGCTTTTCGTTGCCATTTTGGCCATAACGGTTCATCAGTGCGTGACTGTTGGCGTTGACCGTGAGCAAGGTGAAGCTGGTGATTTCTTCACCGTCTTTGGCCCAGCGTTCCCACAAGCCTGCAACCCCCATGGGCTTGCCGTCCACCCGGGCGATGCGGGTGGGCACGGCTTTGCCGCTGCGCCAGTCGTCTTCAAAGAAGGCCTGCATCGGGATGATGCAGCGTTTGCCGCTGAGCCATGTATCCCGGGTGTTGGTGGATGTGCTCATGGTTTCGTAGCGCGTCACGGCCAGCTTGGTCGATCGCAGTTTGGCATCTGAGGCCGATTTGACCCAAGTGGGCACCAGCCCAAATTGGCCCTGCGCCAGTTCCATGACCCGCGGCGCTGCTTGGGGCGCAAGGGCTGACGCGTCTGCACCGGACGTGGCGGGCTCCGAGGGCTGCGCCGTCGCCGGGGTAGACAGCAGCACTTTGCGGATGAAAAAGCCCTGTTTGCGAGGCCAGACTTGTTTGTCCAACATGTTTGAAGGCGCCTCGACGCCAAAGGCATCGGCGTAAAGATCGGGGGTTTTCAGACATTCATATTGGGTGCTCATGCCGGGGATGCTACCCCAGTACCCCCGCCGCGTTGTGGGCGGCAGTCGTCAACATGCCCCCAAGCCGCAACGGGGCTCAAAGCACAGCGCTCAATAGTCTTTGAGGCTGCGCTCAATGTGGGTGGCAATTTGATGTGCAGAGGGGACGATGCCCCATTTGAAGAGGCGTTCCAATGAAAATCCCGTGCCCCCGGCAAATCCATTTAGCCAATTGATGCCTCCTGTCAAAATTCGGGACTGGCCTTTGTAAAACCGTACCGACACGGACTCTGGACTTTCAAAATCCTGCCCCAAACCATCGACCACGAGCTCAATCCAGGGACTGTTGGCTTGCGGGTTTTGTTCATGCTCCGAAGTCCTGAGTGCATCAGCATCTGACTGGCTGTCAAAACGCTGTACCAGGTGGCCCCGATTGGCCAACTCGACCGCCAAGGCTGTGGCCATTTGATGGGGTTTTCTGGAGACTACCCGCAAATGAAAAACGCGCTCCGGCTTGGCACTGGCATGCGTGCCCAAAGCCACACGCAGACTGGCACAAGCGCTGAGCCACAGGCTGGCACAAACGAGCAGCAGCGACCCGGCTGCACGCCAAGTGTCAAGCGGTTGTGCCCGGGTCGATCGCATGTCCATGGGATGGCTCCGATTGTGCGGTGTCGGCATTCTGGAAAGGCTTGGCCTGTGCCGACTGGCGTTGATCGCGCTGCGCTGCCCAAGTGGCTGACCATTGCTCGATTTGATCTAGGGCATGGCTGAGCCATGAACGCCAACTCCAGGGATCAAGCGTCGGCCACAGGCGCTGGATCAGAGGCAAAAGGCTCAGCAACCACCACGCGGGGGTGGCGTTGCGACCCGAGCGGTCCATCACAACTCGCACCAACCCGAAAACGGCGGGCCAAGGCTCCCCCCAGACGCTGCTTTGTCGCCACTGCTCAAGCAAGTGCACCATGGCGGCCCGCTCTTGACCGGCCTGCGCGATCAAACGCCACTTTTCCTGTTCTCGGCCCAAACGGCTGTGGCTCACTTTGTCCTGACTCATCGCTGGCTCCAGGCTTGTTTGTCCTGTTCCAGGACGGTCAAGGTGGCCTGCAGGAATCGGTCGCCTTGGCGCAATGTGTGGCGCACCCACCAGGCCGCGCACAGTGCCAACACCATGTAGGCCACCGACAAAGCCAGCAAGGCTTGCCAACGCCAGGTGTCCCAAAACAGCAACGTCACTGCGATCGACAGCGTCAGCAAACCCAGGCCCAAAAACAGCAGCCCCAGCGCTGCCCCCAACAAGGAAGAGACCAGCTTGTCACGGGCTTCGCTCATTTCCAGACCGGCCAGGGCCATGCGGGTGTGCAGCCACGAAGACGCCAGCGCCAATGTGGGTTGCAAGAGCAAATCCTCCGTGTGCGAAACCGGTGTCGTTGAGCTCTTGTCTTTATTCATCATGGGATTGGAGAGGCTGATGGTCAACGGTGGAGGCCTGAACGGTGATGAACAAATCCCACACCGCAAAAAACATGGCGGCAATCAAGGGGCCCACCACAAAACTGTGGATGCCAAAAAAAGGCAGCCCCCCCAGGGTGGACAGCAGGACCAGAAAATCAGGAATGCCTGCATCCTTGCCCACCAGCACAGGTCGCAGCAAGTTATCGACCATGCCAATCACCACCGCACCCCATGCGGTCAACAAGGCGGCATCGACCGCGTGCCCTGTTGCAAACAGGTACAGCGCCACAGGCAACCAAATGAGCGCCGCGCCCACAGCAGGGATCAAGGAGCACATGGCCATCATGACGCCCCAAACCATGGGCGCGGTGATGTCCAGATACCAAAATGCCATGCCGCCCAAAATGCCTTGCGCCAAAGCCACGGCAAAACCGCCACGCACTGTGGCTTTCAGGACATCATTGAACTTTTGGGCAAGCGCACGCTTGTGCTGCGCCTGCAGCGGCAATGCGCGAAACACCACCGCCTTCATGTCTGCGCCATCTCGCGTGAAAAAATAAGCCAGATACAAGGTGATGAACACATTCATCAAGACGTTGAAGGTGTCTTGCCCGACACTCAAGGTCTGCGCTGCAATCAATTGACTGCCGGCCGTCAGAATGGACAGCGCTTTGTCCTGCAGCTGCGAAAAATCATCGATGCCCATGACACTCAGGATTCGCACCAGAGCCTCAGGCAAGGCTTCATAAATTTGCCGCGCAGTGGACAGCACATGCAGCTGGCCACTTTGCACTTTGCTGATCATGCTGGCCACTTGCTGGGTCAAGATACCGGTCACGAACCCCAGAGGCAGGATCACGCACAGCATCATGCCCAACAAAGGCGCGACGCTGGCCAGCCACATTTTCCGGGGCCAGCGGCGCAGACAGACCTGTCGCAAGGGCTGAAACAGCATGGTCAGAATGCCCGCCCACAAAATGGGCGCATGAAACGACCACAGCAGACTGGCAAAGGCCAGCGTGACACCTGTGAGCAACAGCAGCAAGGCTTTGTACTCTCGGGCTTTCTCGGTTTTTGCAGTAGACACGTCGCAAGGCAGATCGACGGGTGGGTGGGCTTTCAGAGGATCATTCATGAAGTGATGCACAGGCCATAGGCTGTCGTGGAACGCAATCAAGCATTCTATTAATATTCACATTTGAAATTTAAAATAATTATTTGTAACTAAAATACATTCAAAAACTCTCGTGCCGATTCATTGTTCGATTCATGAAAGAAGACAGATGAAAAAATCCACCAGCGTGCAGGTTTTGGGCGCCATGTCATTGGTGCTGGGCCTGATGGCACTGTTCAACCCGGTCAAATTCACAATCACGGCTGAACTGATCGCCGCATGGTCCTTGATTTTTGTGGGGGCCAGTCAAATCGCATCGGCTTTTGCCCAAGGCCCCTGGAAAGCGCGCACCAGCGTGTCGGCATTGGGCCTTTTGACTTTGTTGCTGGGTGTTTACTTGTTGTCCCGCCCTGTGATGGGGGTGCTGACCATGACCATGATCGTGGCCAGCTTTTTGCTGCTTCAAGGTGTGGGCAAAGCACTTTTGGCCTTTCGCTTCACAAAGACTTCGGCTTTCTGGACCATTTTGATCTCCGCGCTGCTGTCGCTGGTGCTGGCCCTGATGATTTTCAACAACTTTCCAGAGTCGGCCTTGACCCTGTTGGGTGTGTTCTTGGCCATCGAATTGATCGCAGTGGGCATCAATTTGCTCGCCGTAGGCCAACTGATCCGACGCGACCACTCTTGACATGGCCAGTTGGCCAGACCAGTCATGACCACACACGCCCTCATCCAATGGCTTCACAAGCGCTTCAAACGCAGCTTTGTCTATGCCCTGGTCCTGAGCATGATCATCTTGCTCGGTGGGGGCATCGGTTTTTGGATTCTGGACCCGGCCATCGCCACATTGGGGGATGGTGTGTGGCTGGCCTTCACCACGGCGGCCACGGTCGGCTATGGCGATTTGGTGCCTTCGACCTTCGCTTCACGTTTGTTTTCGGTGCTTGTTTTCTTGCTCGGCCTGGCCGTCTTATCGCTGGCCACCGCCGCCCTGACGGTGGCCCTGACCCCCTCTGAGCCGCCCGCCGAGATCCCTGCTCAACGGCATTGCAGCGACCCCCAACTGCTGGAGGAACTGCGCATACTGCAAGCACAGGTCCGCCAATTGCAAACCGAACTCCACACGATCAAGGATCGATGGCCTGAACGGCCGTTTTGAGTACCTGAATGCTGTGCCCAGCCGCCTTACTTGGCGCGCCATAACAGGGCCAGAAAGGCAATGATTTCAATGCTCAACGGGACAAGGCCAACGTCGCAACACCCCATAGCCCAGCAAGACACCCACACACACAGCGGGCAAAGTGTGAACACCGGCCACGAACACCAAAATCAGCGCCGCCACCAGGGGCTTGCCCATGCCCACCGTGGCGGCCCCCGACATGCCTGCCACCAAGGCCAAAGACACGGGCATGCCGGGCAAGAGCGCCGTCGTGGCCAAACCTGCACAAGCACCGGCCATCAAGAGCGGGAAAATGGCCCCACCCAGCCAGCCACTGGCCAAGCAAATGCTCAAGGCCAGGACTTTCAGGCATGCCAGGGCCAACACCGCAGCGGCGCCCCATTGGGCCAACCAGTTGGGCAGCAAAGCCAGTTCATGGTGCCCGGAAAACCGCAACTCCGGCACCGCAGCCGCCAGCCCCGCAAAAATGGCTGAGCCGAGCAAGGTTTGTCGGACCGGTCCGCCCGCCCGCGCCAGCAGGGCACGGCACTGCGGCAAGAGCTTGGCAAACAGGACACCCGTGAACACCCCCATCAAAGCAGGCAACACCGACCACAACAAATCCGTGCCGTCTGCCGCTGGCGTGTGTGCGGGCAGCTCCAGCCGATGCATGCCGCCGCCCAACAGATGCTGAGCCGTCAGGCCAAAACCCAGCAAGCCCATCAATGCGGCCCACCACAACAGGGGCACGGGCAAGCGCTCGTCGGTCTGCACCTGCGATGCAGCCGCAGGCGGTGACCCATACCAAGCGGACAAGCTGGCCGCCACCGCCACCTCGCTCAAGGCCCGCTGCTGGGCGCGATCGCGGCTCAAACGCATCACCACCAAGGAGGAAATTTCAAGCACCACCGCGATCAAACCCGCCTCCGGTCCCACGGCCCCGCCAAAAGCCACCGCCACGATGGCCGTCAACGCTACGGACAACACCCATTTGCGCTGCAACTGCACTGGGTGCTGTGACGCAAGGATCAAGGCCTGCAAGGATGCCTTCGGAAAAAAATGACGCAGCCAAGCAATCAGCATGCCGCCCGTCGTTACCACACACACAATCTGCAAAGGGCCGCTGCCCCAGGCCCAAACGGCCTGCTCCAGGAACTTCATGGCCCACAAGGTGATCGCCGTGACAACACCTGCCATAGCTCCGTAAAGACCGGCTTTCACGATCCAAAACATGCAAAACCCCGAATCAAAATAATGAATTTTATGTAATTAAAAAGAATTCTTAAATTCCATCCTGATCCGAGATGCGGACTTCTGAAAAGTAGGTGCCAAGTCCCCTGTCGATCGGCGTCTGGAACCCCAAGAACACGCCTCAACAAAGCGCGACGGCAAAACTGATAGTCTCCCTTTTCACGCCATGTTCACACCCCCATCCCTCTTCTTGCCATGTTGATCCGCTTCAACAAGCCCTATGGCGTGCTCAGCCAGTTCACCCCCGAAGGGCGCTGGAACGGGTTGATCGACCACATCGACCTGCCCGGCGTGTACGTAGCCGGGCGCCTCGACGCCGACAGCGAAGGCTTGCTGCTGCTCACTGACGATGGACAGCTCCAGGCCCGCATTGCCGACCCGCGCTTCAAGATGGAAAAAACCTATTTGGTGCAGGTGGAGGGCGTCGTGGACGACCAGGCTCTGACCGCCTTGTGCCGTGGCCTGATGCTCAACGACGGCCCCACCCTGCCCGCCCGCGCCAGCGCGGTGCAGCCGCCCGCTGAGCTGTGGCCGCGCAACCCACCGATTCGCGAGCGCAAGAACATTCCGACTTCTTGGCTGGAGTTGGTGATTCGCGAGGGCCGCAACCGCCAGGTGCGGCGCATGACCGCTGCCGTGGGCTTGCCCACATTGCGCCTGATCCGCACCGCCATTGGCCCTTACACCCTCGACGCGCTGCCCACGGGCACTTGGCAGCAAGTCTGAGCTTTACTCAGTGTCTTGCGCCAACGCGACGCCGGCGCCCCACGTCTTCCTGCACAATCGCGCATCTTTCAACCTCAAAGTGAACCCCCATGTCTGACTTGCTGAACAAACTCGAATGGCGCTATGCCTGCAAAAAAATGGATCCGACCAAGTCCGTGCCCCAAGACAAGGTCGATCGCATTGTCGAAGCCGCACGTCTGGCCCCCACTTCCAGCGGTCTGCAGCCCTTCGAAATCATCGTCGTGACCAACCCCGCTGTGCGCGAGCAGATCAAGCCCAAGGCCTGGGGCCAGGCCCAGATCACCGATGGCTCTCACCTTTTAGTGTTTGCCGCTTGGGACAACTACACCGCCGATCGCATCAACATGATGTTTGATCTGACCAACGCACAGCGCGGCGGCACCAACGAAGGCTGGGAAAACTACCGCCAGATGTTGCTGAAAAACTACCCCGCGCGCACGCCCGAAGTCAACTATGAGCACGCTGCACGCCAGGCTTACATCGGCTTGGGCGCAGCCCTGATCGCTGCGGCTTTTGAAGAAGTGGACGCCACGCCCATGGAAGGCTTTGACCCCAAAGCTGTGGACGAGATTTTGGGCCTGAGCGCCCGCGGCCTGCGCAGCGTGGTCATCGTGCCCCTGGGTTACCGCGCGGCCGAAGGCGATTGGTTGGCGAACCTGAAAAAAGTGCGTCGCCCCACCGCGCAGTTTGTGACCGAAGTCAAATAATGACCACGCCCGCTGAAGGCGGGCAAGTTTCCCACCCCCACAAAGCCGCAGTTTCTGCGGCTTTGTGCTTTAACATCAAGCCTTCCCAAGTCGGGATGCAAACCAAGGAAACACCATGGCCAAAGGCGAACAACGCAGCAACAAAATGGCCAAGAAGCCAAAGAAGGACACAGCGCCCCCCAAGACCTTAACGTCCGACCGCCCCATGGCCCCATCCACCTTTGTGGCGCCTCGCGGCAAAGTCAAAGACAAGTGATTTTTTCGGCCAACCACTCTGCTCGCTTGGCCCGCTCTGCATGATTCCGATCCACGAAGACGAGCACCTGCTGGTGCTGGAAAAACCCAGCGGCTTGTTGTCGGTGCCTGGACGCGGGCCGGAAAAGCAGGACTGCCTGTCCAAACGGGTGCAAGACCGCTACCCCGAAGCCCTGATCGTGCACCGCTTGGACCAGGACACCTCTGGCCTGCTGGTGATGGCTCGGGGCATTGAAGCCCAACGCCGCCTGAGCAAACTGTTTGAAACCCGCCAGGTCAAAAAACGCTACGTGGCGGTCGTGTTTGGACAGCCTTCGCAATCGCAAGCGGCCACGGCACCAGACGAAGACGGCTGGCGCACCATCGATGGCCCGATCTTGCTCGACTGGGAACGCCGCCCGCTGCACATCATTCACCCTGACGGCAAAGCCAGCCGCAGCCGCTGGCGTGCCCTGCAAACCAGCGCCAGCGCCAGCCTGATCGAGCTCGAACCCGTGACGGGCCGCACCCACCAGCTGCGCGTGCACCTGCAAAGCATTGGTCACCCGATGCTGGGCGACTCGCTGTACGCGCCGCCGGACATCAAGGCGCAGAGTCCCCGCTTGCTTCTGCATGCGCAAGAGTTGGCCTTTGTGCACCCGTTCACCGAGCAAGCTTTGGCATTCAAGGCCCCGGTCGAGTGGTCTGCCCTGTCGCCGTACTTGGCTGTTCATCACCCCCAGCCCTGAGCGCTCAGGCCTTGGCTGCGCCCTTGATGCGGCCCGACACCACACCGCACAACACCACCAAGCCCATGCCCGTGAAGGCCAGCGCGTCGGGGATGTGGTCAAACAACCACCAGCCCATCACCGTCGAAAAGGCCACCCCGGTGTAGAGGAATGGCGAGACCACAGAGGCCTGGGCTTTGGAAAAGGCCACGATCAGCAGGTATTGGCCCAGCGTGGCGGCCAGGCCCACCAAGAGCAGCAGCGTCCATTCGGTCAGGCTTTGCGGCGTGACCCAGGCGTTGAACACCAGCAGCGTGCTCACCGCCCAGCCCACCCAGCCTGTGTAGAGTTGCATCACGGCCGGGTCTTCGGTCCGCGTCATGTGGCTGGTCACAGCCTGAAACACGGCGTAAGTCAGCACGACCGTGAGCGCCATCCAGCCCACCGAGCTGTCGACCTGGCCGCCGGGACGGATGACCAGCAGGGCCCCAATCAGCCCGCCCAGCACCATGAGCCAACGCAGCGGCGAGACCTGCTCCTTCATGACAAAGCGGGCCAGCGCCGTGAGCACCAAGGGCGTGAGCATGACGGTGGCGGTGAACTCGGCGACCGGCATGCGCTGCAGGCAATAAAAAGCCAGCAAACTGCACGACACCATGAGCAGGCCACGCAGCAACTGCCAGCGCAGGCTGTGGGTGCGCCACATGGCCCGTCCCCGCAACGGGGAAAGCACCAATGCAGTGCCCACAGCCTGCACCGCATAACGAAACCACAGCACCATGACGGGGGTGACACTGACCATGACCCACTTGCTCGTAGCGTCGCTGAAGCTCAGGCTGGCCATGGCCAGCACGGCAAAGACGATGCCGGGCCCGGCCCAGGCGGCTTGGACTGGTGTTTGGCCAGCGTTCGGTGTGGTGTGCAAGCTTTATCCCTTGGGTGACTCGGCTTATTTTTGCATGATCCGCCCGCCACCAGAGTCACCTGTGCAAGGGCGAGGCAGGGACCATTTCCCTAAATGTCCATCAGCACAGAAGCCCTTAAGGCATTCGCCCGATAAAATACTCAGCTTTGCATTGGGTCCAACCGTTCATGTTGCTTTCCCCTTTTGAGCCAAGGCGCTTGGCCTTTTTGCGCCCTGCCTGCCGCTTGGCCACACTGGCCCTGTCGGTGGTTCTGATCGGGTGGTCCTTGGCCACGTTGGCACAAACCCCAACAGCCGCCGAAGAAGCCATCAAAAAAGCCATTCAGGCAGGCCAATTGGATCAAGCTCGCCAACTGGTTCTAAATGAACGCAAAAACGCACCCCAAGCCGTGCAATGGCGCTTCATGGAGGGGGTGATTCAAGCCCAACAAGGTCAGATCGACAAGGCTATCGAGACCTTCAAGCAAATCACCCAAACGCATCCCGAGCAATCCGAGGCCTACAACAATCTGGGGGTGTTGTACGCCGCCAAAGGCCAGCTCGAGGCCTCCAAAGACTTTCTGGAAAAAGCCCTGCAAACCCACCCCAGCTATGCAGCAGCACACCGCAACTTGTCCGATGTGCACAGCCAACTGGCCAAACAAAGCTACGCCCGAGCCCTGCAGGTCGACCCCAAAGCCAAAGCCAGCGCGCCTCAATTGACCTTGCTGGGCAGCATGGCCACCGATCAGCGTGGCCAGCCACCCGCCCAGCCTGTGGCTTCACTCCCGCGGCCTTTGACCCAGGCTCCAGGCCAAGCCGCCAGCCAAGCGGCAACGGCGGCCAACGCATCAGCTTCAGCACCGCCAGCCGCCGCCTCTGCGCCTGCCGCTGCCGCCAAAGCAGCCGGCAGCGTGAGCTTGCCGCCTTCGGCACCCACTGCGAGCGCTTCGGCAGCGCGTGCTGCCCCAGCCGCATCTTCACCCACCCCACCAGCGGCCAGCCCTTCGGCTGATGCCCGACAAGCCGACCGCGCCGCCATTGAAAAAGCGGTGCAGGAGTGGGCCAAAGCATGGAGCGACAAAGACATGGCGCGTTATTACGCGGCCTACGCCAGCAATTTCACACCCGCCAATCAGGCCAGCCGTGCCCAATGGGAGAGTGACCGCCGAATCCGCATCGTGTCCAAAAAATCGATTTCGGTGAAGGTGCGTGAGTTGCAAATCAGCTTGACTGGCGAGACGGCATCGGCGCGCTTCCAGCAGCTGTACAACTCAGACAATTTGAAAGGCAGCAGCCGCAAAACCTTGGACATGGTGCGACAAGGTAACCGCTGGCTGATTGTGCGCGAGTCGGTAAATTGAGATCCAGACTGAGCTTGCCACCACCCGATCACTCCGGTCAAAAGGTTGGCAAAGCATCTACACCTGAACGCCATCAGCGTCCGTGGCGATTCCAAAAGCTGGGCTGGCTTGGCGTGCTGATGGTGCTGTCGGCTGTCCTTTGGTGGGCGCTAGACAAAGCTGGGCCAAAGGCCAATATGGCCTGGAGCGAACTGAGCATCAGCATGGGCATGTCCACCTCGACCAGCCTGTCCTGGCAACTGGCGTTCGAGCCGCAAACACCCTTGGCAACGGCGACACCCGAGATAGGGGCGGAGCCGCTGTTACGGCAAATTTACGCCCAACTGGGCGAGGGTGAACGGGCCCAAGCATTGGCGACGGCCAGCGTGCTGGCCGAGCGCTTTCCCACTTTTCAACTGGGCCAGCTGCTGTACGCCGATTTGCTAAACATCAGCTCAGCCAACCCTGTACCTTGGTCCGATGCGGACGAGCTCAACGCGCCGTCTTTACGCAAACGTCTGGACGAGCTGCTTTTGGAGTCAAAGCGCAGACTCCAGCGAGACAGTGTGCAAAGCTTACAGGGCAAAATCCCGTCTGCGCTGGCCTTCCTGAGCCCGCAGCAAGCCTATGTGGCGGCTGTGGACGCCTCCAAATCGCGTCTGTATTGGTTCGAAAATCGCACTGACAGCGATGGTCGTTTGCAGCTGCATCTTGTCAAGGAAAGCTACATCTCGGTGGGCATCAACGGGGTGGGAAAGGACAAAGAAGGCGACGGCAAAACCCCTCTGGGCGTTTACTTCATCCTGCGCCATTTGCCAGGCGAGGGTCTGCCTGATTTGTTTGGCGAAGGGGCCTTGACACTGAACTACCCCAATGCATTGGATCTGATGCGCAAAAAAACCGGCTCTGGCATCTGGCTGCACGGCACGCCCAGCGCCCAGTACGCCAGAGCTCCGGAGTCCACCGATGGCTGCGTGGTGCTCTCCAATCCTGAAATGGGGCGCTTGCTGCAGATGCCCGATTTGCGTATGACCCCGGTGATCATTGCCGAGCAACTCGAATGGGTCAACGCAAACCAAGCCGGACAGACGTGGGCCGCCTTCAAGCCCGTTTTGGACAAGTGGCTGCAGGCACGCAACGACCGCGACCCCGAGGCCTTAAGAACACATTACAGCCCGCGCTATGAACAAGACGGCATGGGCCTGACGCAGGTCTGGGCCCGGCTGGCCCAAACCACGCTGGGACAAAACCAAAGCCAACCACTGGAGTTGGTGTCCGTTTTTAACTGGAAAGACCAGGACCAGACCATGGTCGTGACGATGAAAGACCCCAACCAAAACCACCCCCAAGGTACGGCTTATTTGCGCACTTATTGGCAAAAAGAAAATGGCCAATGGCGGTTGGTTTTCCAGGGCCACACCTGATTGACCCCGCTCACCAAACGAAGGCAATCCAACCAACGGCACTGTGCCCAACCCGCATGAACACCGAGATCCCGTTTTTCCAAGCCCGCATCGCCCCTGACGGCGGCAGTTTTGACGCATGGAAGTCTCAGAGTTTGCTCGATTCGTTGGAACAAAGCGGCCTGCAATGGCCCAGCTCCTGCCGATCCGGCACTTGCCGCACCTGCATCGGGCAACTGGTCTCGGGCCAGGTGCACTATGAGATGGCCTGGCCCGGCCTAACGGCCGAAGAAAAAGCCGAGGGCTGCGTGCTGCCTTGCGTGGCCAAACCTCTCAGCGATATGGTGCTTCAAGACCCCTTTGCTTGACCCATTGATCCGGCCCCTTGAAGTCGTTCACCCTGTTCATGAACCGGCTTTCTTGTAGGCGTCCACCGCGTGGGCGATAGGCAGGCCAAGGCGTTGCAAATGCAATCGCCCACAGGGGTGGGCGCCTGCAAAGAAAAAATAGCCGAACAGGCACCAGAGTGCTTCATGCCTCGTCCAGGCCCAATTCCTGGATTTTGCGGGTGATGGTATTGCGGCCGATGCCTAGTTTTTGCGCCGCCTCAATGCGGCGACCCCGGGTGGTGGAGAGTGCCGCCTGAATCATGCTAGTTTCAAAACGCCGGGTGAGCGCGTCCCACACATCGGTGCGGCCTGCGTTGAGCAAGGCCAGGGCCTCTTGCTCCAGGCCGGGCTCCCAGCCCATGACACCCGGATTGGACGCGGTGGCGTCAAAGGGCGATGCCACGCTGTGCGCATCCACCGGGCGGTCATGGCTGGCAATTTGGCTCGGCTCGGGCAGCCCCAGTGAGGTGTCGGCCACGCCGCCCCCCGCGCCAGAAGACAAGGCCGTGAACGTGGCAGGCGCGGCCGTCGCAGCCCCTGTCGGGGCCAGCACTTCGGGCGGAAGATCCTTGACTTCAATCACCTGGGTAGGTGCCATCACCGTGAGCCAGTGGCAGATGT
This sequence comes from Comamonadaceae bacterium, assembly GCA_027486495.1. Taxonomy (GTDB): domain Bacteria; phylum Pseudomonadota; class Gammaproteobacteria; order Burkholderiales; family Burkholderiaceae_C; genus Limnohabitans_A. Next base: position 17,005 of record JAIXOZ010000028.1, read on the forward strand.
TTTCCAGTTGGCGGACATTGCCCGGAAACTGGAATTGACTCAAACGATCGAGCGCGGCGTCAGCCATGCGTTTGGGCTCCACGCCCAGTTGTTGGGCGCTGCGCTGCAGGAAGTAGCGCGCCAGCACGGGCACGTCTTCACGCCGCTCGCGCAGTGCCGGCAGGCGCAGGCGAATCACGTTCAGGCGGTGGAACAAGTCTTCGCGGAACACGCCTTCCTTGACGCGCTGCTCCAGGTCTTGGTGGGTGGCGGCGATCACGCGCACATTGGCCTTGACGGCGCTGTGCCCACCCACTCGGTAAAAGTTGCCATCCGACAGCACGCGCAGCAATCGGGTTTGCAAATCAAAAGGCATGTCGCCAATTTCGTCCAGAAACAAGGTTCCGCCATCGGCCTGCTCAAAGCGGCCCCGGCGCGAGGCTTGTGCGCCGGTGAAGGCGCCGCGCTCATGGCCAAACAATTCGCTCTCGAGCAGGTCTTTGGGTATGGCCGCCGTGTTGATGGCCACAAAGGGCTGGTTGGCACGCGGCGAGTGTTTGTGCAGCGCGTGCGCCACCAGCTCCTTGCCCGAACCCGACTCGCCCGTGATCAGCACCGTGACGTGGCTTTGTGCCAGGCGACCAATGCCGCGAAACACGTCCTGCATGGCCGGGGCCTGACCCAACATTTCAGGAGCATCGGCGATTTTTTCTTCGGCCACATCCTCGCGCTGGCTCTCGCCCACCGCGCGGCGGATCAGCTCCACCGCCTTGGGTAAATCAAAGGGCTTGGGCAGGTACTCAAACGCCCCACTTTGAAAGGCCGAAACAGCGCTGTCCAGATCGGAGAACGCCGTCATGATGATGACCGGCAAACCGGGCATGCGCTGCTTGATGGCGGCGAGCAAATCCAGACCCGAGCCACCAGGCATGCGGATGTCGCTGACCAACACCTGCGGGCCGTCGCTCTCACCCTCGGCCTCTAGTGCTTTCATCACCTCGCGTGGGTTGGTGAAGCTGCGCGTGGGCAATCCCTCGCGCAGCAGTGCTTTTTCGAGCACAAAGCGGATGGATTGGTCATCGTCTACGATCCAGATCGGCTTCATCAAAGTGGCACTTTCTGTGGTCAATGGAGAGGCTTCAAGGCAAGGGAATCAAAATCTTGAAGTCCGTACGACCCGGCTCGCTTTCACACTCGATCAGGCCATGGTGTTGTTGCACAAAGGTTTGCGCCAATGTGAGCCCCAGGCCCGAGCCGCCTTCGCGCCCCGAAATCAACGGGAAGAAAATGCGGTCCTTGATCGAGTCTGGAATACCAGGCCCGTTGTCCATCACATGCAATTCCAATGCCAGGCGATAACGCTGCTTACCAAACGTGACTTGCCTCAAGATCCGGGTCTTGAGCGTGATCTGTGCGTCGCCTTGCGCTACGCGCTCTTGCAAGGCTTGCGCCGCGTTGTGGGCGATGTTGAGCACCGCCTGAATGAGCTGCTCGCGGTCACCACGGAACTCGGGGATCGAGATGTCGTAGTCGCGCACCACACGCAAGCTCCGTGGGAACTCGGCAAGGATCAAAGCCCGCACGCGCTCGCACACTTCGTGGATGTTCACGTCGCCCACCACATGCGGCCTGCGGTGCGGTGCCAGCAAGCGGTCCACCAGGGTCTGCAGCCGGTCAGCCTCGTGGATGATGACCTGCGTGTACTCGGTCAGCTCCTTGTCGTCGAGCTCCATCTCCAGCAATTGCGCCGAGCCACGAATGCCGCCCAGCGGGTTCTTGATCTCATGCGCCAGGTTGCGGATCAGCTCCTTGTTGGCTTGCGCCTGGTCGAGTAAGCGCTCCTCGCGCTCTTGCCGGGTTTGCTGCTCCACCGGGAGCAACTCCACGATCACCTCGTCGGGCAGATCGGTCAGTGCCACGATGACGTGCACGGGCAAAGGCTCGTCGTGGTGCATGCGGCGCAGCTGGGCTTCGTAGCGCAGCGCGGCAAACTCGTTGGATTGCGCCCCGGACAAAGCCATGATCAAGGGCTGCGGGTCGACGAAATAGTCGGGCAAATACGCGTTGTGCAGCGTGCGCCGGGACAGGCCCAAAGCATCTTCGAGCGCGGCGTTGACAAAGCGCACACGGCCTTGGCCTTGCATCACGGCCACGGGCGTGGCCAGCAGGTCAAAGGCCTGGAATCGGTGGGGTGTGCTCATGGCGTGCGGCGGCTGGTCTGCACCGGGCGACGCGACAGCTCGCGTTGCAGGCTGTCGATGTCGCGCTCGGTGCGGTCAATGGCCGCCTTCATCTCAGCCACACGGTCCAGGTATTTTTGGTGGTTGCGGGTTTCGGCGGCCCACTTCTCGGGCTCGCCTTGGTTGTAGTTTTGCACCAACTGCGCTAGCTTTGCACGGGCTTTGTCCAGCTCCTGCGCCAAGATGGTGCGCGCTTGCGCATCGCGCTCGCTTTGCTGCACATCGGGGGTGCGGGCAAGCACGGAGGATGTGCGGGGCTGTCCCGCCAATGCGGGTTCTGTGGCACCGGGTTCGGCTGGGGCGCTGCGGGTTGACGCGGCAGCGGATGTGGGCAATGGGAAAGAGGGCGCCAGGGTGGCTGGACGGGTGCCGCCAATCACGGTGATGGCTTGGGGGGCCAGCGGCTCGCACAGGCTGGGCTCACGCGGAGCATTGGTGTATTCGTGGCCGCAGCGGTACACGGCTTGCTGGGCTTGCGCGGCCAAGCCTGCAGTCAACAGCAAAAAAAGGACGGCCGAGGCCGTCCTTTTTGAGCATTGCACAGGTGCGTGTGCAATGGTGGTCATGGTGCTTAGAGCGAGTAGTACATGTCGTATTCGACAGGGGACACTTCCACGCGGCTGCGGTTGACCTCTTGCATCTTCAATTCGATGTAAGCGTCGATCCACGAGTCGGTGAACACGCCGCCCTTGGTCAGGAAAGCGCGGTCCGCGTTCAGGCAGTCCAGAGCCTGGTCCAAGCTGGAGCAAACAGTCGGGACCAACTTGTCTTCTTCTGGAGGCAGGTGGTACAGGTCTTTGGTGGCTGCTTCGCCGGGGTGGATCTTGTTCTCGATACCGTCCAAGCCCGCCATCAACAAGGCAGCGAAGCCCAGGTAGGGGTTGCACAATGGATCGGGGAAGCGGGCTTCCACGCGGCGGCCCTTGTCGCTGGCGACGTTGGGGATGCGGATCGAGGCGGAGCGGTTTTTGGCCGAGTAAGCCAACTTGACCGGGGCTTCGTAGTGAGGAACCAAGCGCTTGTAGCTGTTGGTGCCGGGGTTGGTGATCGCGTTCAGGGCACGGGCGTGCTTGATGATGCCGCCGATGTAGAACAAGGCGAATTCAGACAAACCAGCGTAGCCATTGCCTGCGAACAGGTTCTTGCCGTCTTTCCAGATGGACTGGTGAACGTGCATGCCGGAACCGTTGTCGCCAGCGTAAGGCTTGGGCATGAAGGTGGCGGTCTTGCCGTAAGCGTTGGCCACGTTGTGGATCACGTACTTTTGCAGCAGGGTCCAGTCAGCGCGCTCAACCAAGGTCGAAAAACGTGTGCCGATTTCGCACTGACCCGCGCCCGCCACTTCGTGGTGGTGCACTTCGACCGGGATGCCCACGGACTCGAGGATCAGCGACATTTCGCTGCGCATGTCGTGTGTGCTGTCGACGGGGGGCACTGGGAAGTAGCCACCCTTGACGCGGTTGCGGTGGCCTTTGTTGCCGCCGTCCATCTTGGTGCCGCTGTTCCATGGGGCTTCGGCTTCGTCGATGGCGTAGAAAGTGTTGTTCGGCTCGGTGCTCCAACGCACTTCGTCAAACAAGAAGAACTCTGGCTCGGGACCGAAGTAGGCGGTATCGCCCAAGCCCGATTGCTTGAGGTAAGTCTCGGCACGCTTGGCGATCGAGCGGGGGTCACGCTCGTAAGCCTTGCCGTCGGTGGGTTCGATCACGTCACAAATCAGGACCAGGGTGACTTCTTCGAAGAAGGGGTCGATGATGGCGCTGTTGGGATCAGGGATCAACAGCATGTCGGAGGCTTCGATGCCCTTCCAGCCGGCGATCGAAGAGCCGTCGAAGGCTTGACCGTCTTCGAACTTGCTTTCGTCAAACTGCGACACGGGCGCCGTAATGTGTTGCCACTTGCCACGGGTATCGGTGAAACGGAAGTCAACGAACTTGACTTCGTTGTCTTTCACCATGTTCATCACATCTGCGACGGTCTTGGCCATCAAATTCTCCTGAAGGAAAAGGGGTTAAATAGTTGACGCACAACTCTTGCAGTTTCTGTGCCAACCGGCCCAGTCCACCCAAGCTGAACAGACCCAAATTGTGCCTTGAGCCATGTGTTTTGGGCGCTTTGAGTCAGAAAAAACAAGCTGTCTGGGTGTCGGCGCCTTGTCAGTGCCAGACAAAAAATCCGTCATGCTCAGAAATTGATCACCTCAAGTGGGTTTCAGTGCGCTCGCAATGCACTTTTATGGTGCAATCATGCACTATTTTAGTGAATTAAAAATCAACGCACCAATTCAGGGCCGTATTCCAGACTGAAGGCCTGAAGGCCTTGGCGCAACGCGAGGTAGGCCGTATCGGCATGGGCGGGCTCGCCTTTGACGCCCAACTCGATGTGGCGACCCCACTGCGGGTGGTCCACACTGGGCAAACTGAACACTTTCACGCCTGGGTGCGCGGCTTCGATGGACTCCATCAGTGGCGTCAGCGTGGCTTCCATTGCGCCCAAAACGATCACCGACTTTTCAACATAAGCGTCTTGCCGGAAGAAGGCACTGTAGTGCGTGTCCAGCACCGACTCGATCATGGGCCAGGCCATGACCGGAAAGCCGGGCACAAAGTGCACAGCGCCGCCGCCAGGGCCGATGCAACTGAACCCGGGGATCTTGTTGTAAGGGTTGGGGATGATGGCCGCGCCCTGGGGGAAGGTGCCCATGTTCAGGCGGTGCAGGTTGTCCGCTCGCTCGGGCTCGTAGGGCAGGCCTTGCTCTTTGGCCGTGTCTTGCATGCGCTCCTGAATCAGGCGCTTGGCTTCGGGGTGCAGCGCCAAAGGCACCCCCCAAGCCTTGGCGGCGCATTGGCGGGTATGGTCGTCGGGCGTGGCCCCGATGCCGCCGCAGCAAAACACCGCGTCCGCCGAAGCAAATGCCCGCTGCAAGGTGGCGGTGATGCGCTCGGGCGAATCGCCTACGTACTCGGACCAACTCAGGCTCAGGCCTCGCGCGTTCATGAACTCGATGACTTTGGGCATGTGCTTGTCCTGGCGCTTGCCGGACATGATTTCGTCGCCAATGATGATGAGGCCAAAGGTGGGGGTCATAGGAAAACTCATGGGTCAGTTGTCAGAATTTAGGGCGTGCAAGGACATCGGTGATGCCGTCACTGGATTCAGCGGTGTCGCCCCCCAACCGAGCTGCAGCATGCGGCGCCCCCCCCGCCACGGCAGGGGCAGCAGGCAAGACCTCGTCCACGGCCGCTTGCCGGGGCTCGTCGCGCAGGGCCTGCAAGGCAGCCAGGCCGAAATGCGCGAACCACATCGAAGAAAAGGCAAACACCAGCGTGTAAATCCAGATGGCCACGGGCACCAAAATCACAAAGGCCGCGGCAAACAAGGCCCCGGAAGCCCACACCAAGCTGGGCGCTGCGCCCATAAGGCCAGTGACCACGCCCATGGCCAGAAAGCTCATGCGGTGGCGAGCCATGAGGGTGTGGCGCTCGTTGGCGCTGGCAAATTCGGCCAAAACGTCAAACGCCATGACCCGGTAAGTGAGCCAACCCCAGATGAAAGCGGGCAGCACCAGGGCCAGCGGCGGCACCAGCCACATGGGCAAAGTCAAAACCAACGCCCCCAGCGCCAGCACGAGAGAGAAAAAGGTCCACCACAAGCTCAAAAGCAAACTGCCGCCGTGCTTGCGCTGCAAACCGGCAAAACGCCGCTCGGCCACCATGCGGGTGAGGGACGGGGTCATCATGAAGGACACCGCCAGCAAAGACGCCACCACCACCAAGGGCGTGAAAGCAAAGATCACGAGCAAGGGGGCCACCACGGTTTTGAGGTTGCCCAAACCCACGCCTTCGAACCAGCGCCAGACCACATCGAGCCAAGCGGAGGCGTCCAACCAGCCCCGCACAAAGGTGACCGCCACGTCCCAATAAAAGTACCCCAGCAGCCAGGACAAGCCCACGATCAACACCAAGGGCAAAATTGACAGACCGATCACACGGGGATAAAGACAATACAGCCCTGCACGCCAAAAGGAATCAATCAACAGTTTCATGGGCGAAAGCTTAACATTTGAAGTGGCATAGGCCTGCCAGCTCATACAGCAACAAACCTCTCAATCAGCCCAAGAACGAGCCCACTGGGCCCAAAACCCGCCACACAGCACTCAAGCGGCACAAGCCGCTGTCAACAAGGATGACCCGTGCACCAAGCCGAACTTGAAAAAATCCATATCGACTCCGTCCAACTGGAAGTGCTGCACCTGCCGGGGCCTGCCGAAGCGGGGCAACCCACACTGGTTTTTTTGCACGAAGGACTGGGCAGTGTGCGCATGTGGCGGGACTGGCCTGCCCGCTTGTGCGCGCAAATCGGTTGCTCCGGTTGGGTCTATTCGCGTCAGGGCTACGGGCAATCCGACTCCGTGGTGGATGTGCGCGGACCGTCCGTGCAAATTGGCACGCAAAGACGGGGGCGTTTGCTGCCAGACTACATGCACCGGGAAGCACTGGATGTTTTGCCCAAAGTGCTCAAGTCTCTCGGCATAAAGCGGCCCGTTTTGCTCGGCCATTCAGACGGAGGCACCATCGCCTTGCTGCACGCCGCGCACCATGACGTGCATGGCTGCATCGTGATGGCTCCGCACCTCATGGTGGAGGAGTTGTCTGTGCAAGCCATTGCCCAGGCCCGCGAAGCTTTTCTGAACGGGCCTTTGCGCGAACGTCTGTCCAGTTACCACGCTGATGTCGACGGTGCTTTTTGGCAATGGAACGATGTCTGGCTCAGCCAGGCGTTTCGCACTTTTGATATCCGCCCCGAGTTGGGAACCATCCGGGCTCCGCTGCTGGCCATCCAGGGCGTTGACGACGCTTATGGCACCTTGGCACAGATTGATGACATCGCAGCGCAGGTGCCCCAAGCCCAATTGGTGAAGCTGCTCCGCTGCGGACACTCGCCGCACCGCGACCAGCCAGAACTCGCAGTGCAGGCCATCAAGACGTTCTGGGCACAACTCAGGGCTTGAGCAAGGCCAAGTCGTCCTGGGTCAGCCAGCGCCATTGACCGGGGGCCAGATCACCCAGCACCAAACCGCCGATTTGTGAACGGTGCAAACCCTCCACCCGGTTGCCCACGGCCGCCACCATGCGCTTGACTTGGTGGTATTTGCCCTCGGTCAGGGTGAGTTTCAGGTGCAGCTCGCCCACGGCCTCGCAGGCCGCTGCCTTGACCGGCTGAGGGTCGTCGTCCAGCACCACACCGCTCAGCAGTTGGTCTACCATCTCGGGCGTGATGGGGTGTTTGGTGGTGACCTCGTAGACCTTGGGCACATGGTGCTTGGGTGAGCTCATCTTGTGGATGAACTGGCCGTCGTCGGTCAGCAGCAGCAAGCCGGTGGTGTCCTGGTCGAGACGGCCCACGGCTTGAACGCCCTGCACCGCCGCTTTTTGTGGGCGCTGGCGCAAAGGTGCGGGCAGCAGGGTGTAGATGCTCGGCCAGGACGAAGGTTTTTGCGAACACTCGGTGCCAGCGGGCTTGTGCAGCAGCACATAGGCCTTGTCCAGGTAGGGCCAAGCCGTGCCTTGCACCGAAAATTGCAGACCCTCCAGGTCAAAGAATTCGCCCGCGTCGGTGACGGTTTCGCCCTGGACTTGGACATGGCCTTGCTGGACCAGGCCTGCGCACACGCGGCGGGTGCCAAAGCCCTGGCTGAACAAGATGTCTTCCAGGCGCATGGGTTTGAGAGGTTTGGCTTTCATGGGGCATGATTGTCGCCTCGAAACAGACCCCTATCGCTTGCAGGAGACATGGCCCATGAGTGCTGCCCTTGAAACGCTCGATCGCATGAACACCGCCCTGGCACGCAGCCAAAACGGCCAATTGCCACAAAGCGAGATGGTTCGCCTGTGGCGCGCAGAGTCGGCCTCTTTGGCGCTGCCCACACGCTTTGACGAGGTGTTGCAGCCTTTGCTGGACCGCATCGAGGCGAGCGTTTTGTTCAGCGAAGAAAGCTGCTCGTTCAGTCAAAAAGATCTGCTGGCCAGTCTGCAAATGTGGGCCGACAAAGCGCGACTGCGGCTGACCAGCCCCAGCGCTGCGCAGCCCTAAATCGCAGGAGCGAGGTCCTGAGCTGGTGCCGTGTGCAGCGCCAGCCAGCGCTCGATGTGGCCCGCGTCGTGCACCAGACGCAACTCATCAAACGCTTGCTGCGCCTCGGGGTAGACCCGGCGCATGTAGTTGAGCCACTGCTTGAGCCGCCCCGCCCGGTGGCGAGTGGCCACGCGGGCGCTCACGCCCAGCCAAAACACCTGCATCAAAGCCACCAAGGTGGCCCAGGGCACCGCCTGACCCGGTGTGCGAGTTTGCCCTGTGGCCAACTGGTGCGCAATGGCCACGGCCAAGCCCGGGTCGGTGACCATGCCACGCCCGATCATGAGGCGGTCACAGCCCGTCACCTCGCGGCAGCGCAGCGCGTCGGCCACCGTCCAGATTTCGCCATTGGCCACCATGGGCAAGCGCACATGCTGGCGCAAGTCGGCAATGCGATCCCAGTAAGCAGGCGGTCGGTAACCGTGCGCCTTGGTGCGGGCGTGCACCACCAGCTCGCTGGCCCCGGCCGCCTCGATGGCCAGGGCGCAGTCCTCGGCGCGGCTGTCGTCGTTGTAGCCCAGGCGCATCTTGGCCGAGACCGGAATGTGCGATGGCACGGCCCGGCGCACCGCCGCCACAATCTGCCCCACCAGCTCGGGCTCGTCCAGCAGCACGGCGCCGCCCCGGTGCTGGTTCACGGTTTTGGCTGGGCAACCAAAGTTCAAGTCAATGCCGTAGGGCTCGAGCTCAGCCAACGCAGCCGCGTTGTCGGCCAGGCACACCGGGTCCGAGCCCAGCAGCTGCACCTTGACCGGTACGCCGGCCTGGGTGCGGCTGTGGTTGAGCAACTCCGGCGCCACCCGAATGAAAGCGCGGCGTGGCAAAACCGTGTTGGTCACGCGGATGAATTCGGACACACACTCGTGCACCCCGCCTACGCGCGTGAGCACATCGCGCAGTGTGTGGTCGAGCAGCCCCTCCATGGGGGCCAGCATGATGTGCATGGTGGGCCTGAAAACGCAGCGGGTCGTTCAGCCGATCTTGCGCTTGAGGCGAACTTCCTCGACCTTCACGCCGCCCAAGGGCACGGTGCGTGCGGTGTTCATCTCGCGCTTGAAGCCAGCCAGGTCGTGAAAGCGCAAAGTGCGCTCGTGCAACAACGGCAACCAGACCGTCACATCGGTGCAGTCCTCGTCTTCCAGGCCTTCGCGGGCGGCGTCCCACAAGGCCAGGCCAATGCCCTGGCCAATGCGGTCCGGTGCAGCATAAATGGCCCAGATTTCGCCCGTGGTGTTTTTGCTCTTGGGGTCACGCGAGCGGTCAAAGCCCACAAAGCCCACGATCTCACGGCCATCCACCGCCACCATGACTTGCGGCTCGCCGTATTCGATCGCTTCTTTCCAGAACGACACGCGTTTGGACATGGGCGTGGCATCCCAATGGGCATCGGGCAACTGGCCCGCGTAGGCGGCGCGGCAGGCGCTCACATGCAAAGCCGCCACGGCAGGGGCGTCTTGGAGGGAGGCAAATCGGACTTGGATATCGGACATGGCTTGAACAGATAAAAGAAAAAACAACGCACTGGAGCCGCTGGGCTTTCAGCGCAAAACCCGACATTGTCGCCGCATCGGTTATCTTCAGCGGATGAGGATGTTTAAAAGTAGTCAGAATTTCACCGCCCCCAGACCAGCCGCCCCCCTGGATTACCCGCCCCCCTCCCATTGTTGTCAGCCCAGCGTCTGGTGGGTCAAAGGCCTGTTCAAAGGCTTGTTTTGGGCCGCAGCCGCCTTGTGTGCAGGCCCATTGAGCGCCCAAGCCCCGGCCCCGGCCCCCAAGCGCTTTGCCGACGACATGGCCGAGCGCACCCGTGCCTGCACCGCCTGCCATGGCGAACAAGGTCGCGCCGGTCCCGACGGTTACTACCCGCGCCTGGCGGGCAAACCAGCCGGATACCTGCACAACCAGCTGCGCAATTTCGCGCAAGGCCGCCGCCACTACGACCTGATGGCCCGCTTGGTTGACCCTTTGACCGATGCCTATCTGGGCGAGATGGCCCAGTACTTTGCCAACTTGCAGCTGCCCTACCCCGCCCCCACCGCGAACAATGCCATCACGCCCGAGCGCCTGGCCAAAGGCCAGCAATTGGTCACGCAAGGCGACACCACACGCGGCCTGCCCGCCTGCACCCAGTGCCACGGCGTGCGACTAACGGGGGTCCAGCCCAATGTGCCGGGGCTGCTGGGTTTGCCGCTGGACTACTTGAACGCTCAGTTAGGGGCCTGGCAAACCGCGCAGCGCCGCGCTCATGCCCCTGACTGCATGGCCGAAATCGTCCAGCGCATGCCCGCACAGGACCTGATCGCGGTGTCCAGCTGGCTCGCACGCCAGCCACTGCCTGCCGACACCCGGCCTGCCGAGCGGCCCCCAGCGGGCCCAGCTTTGCCCGATGCCTTGCGCTGCGGCAGTGCACCGGAGTTGACGGCTACCACCGCCAAACCCCTGAATGGAGGCAAGCCATGAAGCGCCCTTGGCAAGGCATGCACCCGGTCAAGCGGCTGGGCTGGGTCACCCTGATCAGCCTGCTGATGCTGGCCACGGGCGTGGTCTGGGACAACTGGGGCGACCAGGTTCTGCCCACCTCAACCACGGCCACCGTGGCACCTCCAAGCCCGCAGGCCAGTGCCGCCCAAATCGAACAAGGCCGCTACCTGGCCCTGGCGGGCAACTGCATGGCCTGCCACACCACCCGGGGCGGTACGCCTTTTGCGGGGGGGCGCCGCATCGACACCCCCTTTGGCGGCGTGTACAGCAGCAACCTCACGCCTGACCCTGAGACGGGCCTGGGGCAATGGACGGCGCAAGACTTCTGGCAAGCCCTGCACCGTGGCCGCTCCAAAGATGGGCGCTTGCTGGCCCCGGCTTTTCCCTATAACCACACCAGCGTCATCACGCGCCAGGACAGCGATGCCATCTTGGCTTGGCTCAAGACCCTGCCTCCGGTGGTGCAAGCCCAGCCTGCCCACACCCTGGTCTGGCCCGTAGGCACGCAGCCTGCGCTGGCCCTGTGGCGCAGCCTGTTTTTTGAGCCCAGCCCGTTCCAGGTCGACAAGTCGCAAACCGCCGAATGGAACCGGGGCGCCTATTTGGTGCAAGGCCTGGGCCACTGCGCCGCTTGCCACAGCCCACGCAACGCCCTGGGGGCCAGCGGGCCTGTCAGCGATTTGTCCGGCGGCCTGATGCCGGTGGTCAACTGGTACGCCCCCGACCTGACACGCGATGCCGAATCGGGCCTGGCCAGCACCCCTTTGTCCGAGATCGTGCGCCTGCTGCGCACCGGCGGCTCGGCCACGGCGCAAACCAGTGGCCCCATGGGCGAAGTGGTGCAGCACAGCCTGCAGCACTTGAAAGAAACCGACTTGCAAGCCATGGCCCTTTACCTTCAGTCGCGTGCCCAAAGCACGCCCCAGCCTGCACCCAAAGCCGCCACACCCGCCCGCATCAGCCTTCAAGTGGCCACCCAGGGCGCCAAAGTCTATGAAAACCATTGCCTGCAGTGTCACGGCGAACAAGGCGAGGGCGTGAAAACCGCCTCGGGCGAGGTGGCTTACCCCGCCTTGGCCGGCAACCGCGCCGTGCTGCTGAATGACTCCACCAATTTGGTGCAGCTGGTGCTGTACGGCGGCTACGGCCCTGCCACCGAAGGCCACCCCCGACCTTTTGGCATGCCGCCGGCGGTGCTGGACCTGCAAGACCGCGACATCGCGGCTGTGCTGACGCATCTGCGCACCCGCTGGGGCAACCAAGCCAGCGAAGTCACACCCTTGCAGGTCAACCGCATTCGGGCAGCGCAGGGGCAATGAGCCCCCAATCAGCGCAAAACCTCCACGCGCCAAACGCCATCGCCGATCAATCTGGCATAAGGCCCGGGAATATCGGCGCGCCATTGGCCCTGGCGTACCGTGCTGGTGTATTGGCAAATGGTCTGCTGCTGTGCATCCACGATTTTCCAGCCCACCTGCTGACCGTCGGGCAAGGCCGATTCGGCGCCAATGCTGCTGCTCGACAGGTTGCAGCCCACATGAAACTCCTGCCCCATGTCCTGCGCTTCGTGCGGTGGAAAATCCTGCCCTTGCATGAAACCAAATACCGGATCGTGCGAAAGCAGACTTTGGCGCACCGTAGGCCAAATGTGCATGCGCAGGAAATGCTGGTCCACCACCCGCTGGCCCAAATACTGGCCTTGTGCCACAAAATCCACCATCTGCTGACGCAGGTTTTTGAACACCCCACCGCAGCCGCCCCACATGCCCGCCAACAGCAGCTCGGTGTGCGAAAAATAATCGCGCATCAAATGAAAAAACCGGTCACTTTGCAGCCAGGCCTCGATGGCCGCCACCTCGCGCCTTGAAATCAGCGAATCGGCATCCCGTATCAAGAACCGGTCCACGCTGTCGTCTTCCAGCACCAAAAAGCGCCACATCAAACCGCTCAACGCCTGCCGATCGGCCGCCGACACATCCAGCACCTGCGCACCCAGGGTCCGCAAAGACGCTCTCACCGCAAGCGGCACGGTGTCATCCACATAAAAGCGGCACGTCCATTGGGGCAACAATTGCTGAGCCGCCGTGACGTTCAGCTTGGCGGTTTCACAGTAACGCGGGTGGTCGCCAAACAGGCTAAAAGCAATCACCTGGCGGCGCGCATCCCTGCTGGGTGCGGGCAGGTTGGCGGGCAAAGGCTGGGCCGCGTGCGCTTGGGTTTTCTGGTCCTTGAGCGTCAGGCTGTACAGCCCATGCTGACGCACCTCGGCCATGCGGCCCAGATGCCCGCAGGTCTCGGTCAGGCCGTCCCACAGGTTCACGTCTTGCGGCCCCAACTTGCAGGCTTGCAGGTAAATGTCGCGCGCCTTTTCCCGGTCACCCAGACGCAAATGGCAAAGCGCCGCATCGCCCAAAATTTGAGGATGCCCAGGCACGATGCGGCGAGCCTGCTCGTTCACCGCCAGGGCGGCGGCAAAGTCCCCTTGCGCAGACAACTGCACAAAGCGCTGGCCCAAATCGGTCAAACGCAGGTTCAGCGCCTGCAACTGAGCGGCGGTTTGGGGCGGCGCTTTGCGGTGATGGGTTTTTTTCATGCCCAAAGTTCCTCACAAATAAATCTGACTAAACCACAAGATTACACAATAGCATCCCATGCCCACAGCGCCATGTCCCACCCAGGGCGCACCCATCACACCACTGTCATCTGCGCTACTCTCGTCAAGCTCGCGCCTTTGCCAAGGCACGCCGAAGCCCCTAACATGCCCGAGATGAAAAAACACCTGTACATCCTCACCGGGGCTTCGCGTGGCATGGGGCTGGCCATGGCAGAGCAGCTCCTGCAGCCTGGCAACGCCTTGTTGTGCATTTCGCGCCATGCCCACCCCGATCTGGCCGCTGCCGCTGCCAAAACCGACTTGCACCTGACGCAATGGACCCTCGACCTGGCCGACGGCGAAGGCGCCAGCGCCCGTCTGCGCGAGTGGCTGCACAACCAAAACCCGACCGATTTCGCCAGCGCCAGCCTGATCAACAACGCGGGCGTCATCCCGCTGATCGCCCCTCTGCGCCAGTCCCAACCTGCCGATCTGGCATGGGCTCTGCGAGTGGGCCTGGAAGCGCCCATGGCCTTGACCGCTGCATTTCTGGGGGCCACAGACAGTTGGGCCCTGACCCGCAAAGTGCTCAACATTTCATCGGGCCTGGGTCGCTACCCCATGGCCTCGCAAGCGGGCTATTGCGCTGCCAAAGCGGGGATGGACCACTTCACCCGCTGCCTGGCGCTGGACGAGGCCCTGCACCCCAACGGCGCCAAAGTTTGCTCGCTGGCACCCGGCGTGATCGACACCGACATGCAGGTGCAGTTGCGCGGTGCCGCAGGCGAGGCGTTTCCGGACCAATCGAAATTCTTGCAACTCAAAGCCCAGGGCCAGCTCAGCTCGCCCGCACAAGCAGCCGAACAGGTGCTGCGCTTTCTGGCCAGGCCCGACTTCGGGCGCGAACCGGTGGCCGATGTGCGGGGCTGAAAGGCCTGAGCTCATCCCATCGAACCCAACCGCCACCGTGTCAGGCCGCTGTAGCCATTGCGGCTGACACTGATTGGCGTTGTCAACCACCCCCATTTGTCAATTTTTTAAATCTGGAGATCCCCCATGAGCCGTGAAGTTGTTGTTGTCAGCGGTGTGCGCACCGCCATTGGTACCTTTGGCGGCAGCCTCAAGGACATCCCCCCCACCGAGCTGGCCGCACAAGTTGTGCGCGAAGCCCTGTCCCGCGCAGGCACAGACGGCAAAGACGTTGGCCATGTGGTGTTTGGCCATGTGGTCAACACCGAACCCAAAGACATGTATTTGTCACGCGTGGCGGCCATCAACGGCGGCTGCGCCGAAGGCACGCCCGCCTTCAACGTCAACCGCCTGTGCGGCTCGGGCCTGCAAGCCATCGTGAGTGCCAGCCAGTCCATCTTGCTGGGTGATTGCGACATCGCCATTGGCGGTGGTGCAGAAAACATGAGCCGCGCGCCTTACGCCAGTCTGGCCACCCGCTTCGGCGCTCGCATGGGCGACACCAAGATGATCGACATGATGATCGGTGCCCTGCACGACCCCTTCCACAACATCCACATGGGCGTGACCGCCGAAAACGTGGCGGCCAAGTACGGCATCACCCGCGAAATGCAAGACGCGCTGGCCCTCGAAAGCCACAACCGCGCCGAACGCGCCACCACCGAAGGCCGCTTCAAGGACCAGATCATGCCGGTCATGCTGAAAAGCAAAAAAGGCGATGTGGCCTACACCACCGACGAGCACTTCCGCCCTGGCTGCAAGCTCGAAGACATGGCCAAACTCAAGCCGGTGTTCGTGAAAGAAAACGGCACCGTGACCGCGGGCAACGCCTCGGGCATCAACGACGCCGCAGCCGCCGTGGTGCTGATGGAAGCCGGTGCCGCCAAGGCGCGTGGCGCCAAGCCCATGGCCCGCTTGGTCGGTTACGCCCACACGGGTCTGGACCCCAAGATCATGGGCGTGGGCCCGATCTCGGCCACGCACGCCGTGCTCAAGAAAACCGGCCTCACCGTGAACGACCTGGACGTGATCGAGGCCAATGAAGCCTTTGCCGCACAAGCCTGCGCCGTGACCCGCGAGTTGGGTCTGGACCCCGCCAAGGTCAACCCCAACGGCTCGGGCATTTCGCTGGGCCACCCGATTGGCGCAACGGGTGCATTGATCACTGTGAAGGCACTGTACGAGCTGCAGCGCGTGAACGGCCGATACGCGCTGGTGACCATGTGCATCGGCGGCGGTCAGGGCATCGCGGCGATTTTTGAGCGCATGTGATCCAGTTGGCATGTCACCCCGGACTCGATCCGGGGTCCATGCCTTTTTGACTTTATCACCCCCGACTCGATGGGGGTCCATGCCTTCGGTCACCATGGATACCCGCCTGCGCGGGTATGACAATTCCAGACAGAAACAACAAGTATCGCGCGGGGGGTAACCAAACGCCCTTTTACGCCACCGCCGCCGTGACCACCACCTCGATCAAATAGCTTGGATTGGCCAACGCTGCCTGAACCGTGGCACGGGGTGGCGCTGTGCCTGCCACCACCCACGCGTCCCACACCTCGTTCATGGCGGTGATGTCGGCGATGTCTTTCAGGTAAATCTGGGTGCGCAGGATGCGGGTTTTGTCGCTGCCCGCCTCGGCCAGGCGCAGATCGATTTGCTGCAACACATCGGCCGTTTGGCTGCGGATATCGGTGGCCTCACATTCGGGGACCATGCCCGCCAGGTACACCACGCCATTAAAAACAGCCGCTTCGCTGTAACGGGCCGCCACATGCAGACGCTGGATGTCGGGGGTCATGGTTTTTTTCCACCAAATTTCGACTCACTGCCGTCCAGCAGGCGGTGGATATTTTCACAGTGCCGCCACACCAGCAGCAAGGCCATGGCCGACAGGCTCAAGACCTCAGCGGCCGATGCTTGCCAGGCCACACCGTCGCCAAACAGGTAAAAAACCGGCGCAAAAACCGCCGCCACCATGGAGGCCAAAGAGACGTAGCGGCTGAAATACAAGACGATGGCGAAACTCAGCACCGTGGCCAAAGCCAGTGAGCCGTGCACGCCAATGACCACACCCACCGCGGTGGCCACGCCCTTGCCCCCCACAAACCCGAAAAACACTGGGTACAGATGACCCAAAAACGCGGCCAGACCTGCCAAGGCCGCAATCTCAGGGCCCAGACCGTGTTCAGGCCCCCAAACCAGCACCATCGCCACAGGCAGCCAGCCTTTGAAAGCGTCCAGCAACAAGGTCAGGATCGCCGCCTTTTTACTGCCCGAGCGCAGCACATTGGTGGCCCCTGGGTTTTTGCTGCCGTAGCTGCGCGGGTCGTTGAGGCCCATCACGCGGCTGACAATCACCGCAAAGCTGAGCGAGCCCAGCAAGTAACTGACCAGCACCACGGCCACCGGAATCAAGGCATCCATCCACATCTCCCTCTGTCTTGTATGGGCGTCATTCTGCCAGTGCGCAGTTCACCGGCTGGGCGTGCAGCAGTTGCACACACACCTGCGGGTCGATGCCCACCAGGTAACCACGCCTGCCGCCATTGATGCAAATGCGGGGCAAGGCGAGGATGGTCTCTTCGATGAAAACGGGCATGACCCGCCGCGTGGCAAAGGGCGAGGTGCCGCCCACCATGTAGCCGCTGTGGCGGTTGGCCACTTCGGGTACACACGGCTCGATGGATTTGAGACCCACTTGCCGCGCCAGATTTTTGGTCGATACCTTGCGGTTGCCGTGCATCAGCACCACCAGCGGCTTGGCGTCCTGGTCCTGCATGATCAGGGTTTTGACCACGGCGAACGGGTCCATGCCCAGCACTTGGGCGCTGTGCTGGGCACCGCCGTGCTCCAGGAACTCGTAGGGGTGCTCGGTGAAGCTCACCCCGTGCTGGCGCAAAAGCGCCGTGGCCGGGGTTTCACTGACTTTGTCTTTTTTGGCCATGCGCCAAAACCCCCATCACAAGGACGGATCGCGGATTTCCCAGCGGATCTGGTCAATGGCCTTAAGCACCTCGGGCGAGAGTTGCACCGACCAGGCGGCCAGGTCTTCGTCCAGCTGCGCCACCGAAGTCACGCCGATGATCGTGCTGGACACATGCCAACGGTGGTAACAAAACGCCAGGGCCATTTCAGTGGGCGTCAGGCCGTTGTCACGCGCCAACTGGTTGTAGCGGCGTGCAGCGGCCAAGGACTCGGGGCGCGACCAGCGCTGCTTGCGCACCGACTCGTAGCGAGACACGCGGCCCTCAGGAGCTGCGGGGCCTTCGAAGCCGGTTTCGTCGTACTTGCCGGTGAGCAAACCAAAACCGAGCGGCGAATAAGCCAACAAAGACACATTCAGGCGGTGGCAGGTCTCGTCCAAACCGTTGTCATACACCCGGTTGACCAGCGCATAAGGGTTTTGCACCGTGGCCACACGGGGCAATCCGTGCTGCTCGGCCAGGCGCACGAACTCGTGCACGCCGTAGGGCGATTCGTTGGACAGACCAATGTGACGCACCTTGCCCGCCTTGACCAGTTGGGCCAGGGCTTCGAGTTGTTCATGGATGGAGGTGGCCGACTTGTCCTTGCTCGGATCGAAATAATGAAAGCCCAGGGCCATCACATGGCGCTCGGGCCAATGGATCTGGTACAGGTCAATCACATCGGTCTGCAGGCGGCGCAGACTGCCTTCGCACGAAGTCAGGATGTCTTGCGCCGTCATGCCCGAGCCCTCACGCACCCAGGGCATGCCACGTGAAGGCCCAGCCACCTTGGTGGCGAGCACCAGTTTCTGGCGGGCGTCAGGGTTTTTGGCGAACCAGTTGCCGATGTAGGTTTCGGTCAGACCACAGGTATCGGCCGTGGCGGGCACTGCGTACATCTCGGCGGTGTCGATGAAATTGATGCCAGCGGCCAAAGAGCGATCCAGGATGGCGTGGGCCCCCTCTTCGCTCACTTGCTGGCCAAAGGTCATGGTGCCCAGGCAAATGGGCGTGACATGGAGGTCGGATTGACCAAGTTGTACTTTTTTCATGGGCTTGTCTTTGGCTGCGTCTTAAATGTCTTATTTTGGCATGTGGAGCGTTTGGGCTTGGGCGTTGAAGGTCCACTGGCTCGGCCACACGCTCAAGGCTCCATGCGCTTTTCATCACGCGCCTCTTCTTGCAAGCGCAGCACGCGGCGCTGCACCTTGCCGGTCGTGGTCATCGGCAACTGGTCGATGAATTCGATCTCTTTGGGGTATTCATAAGGGGCGAGCAAACCGCGCACATGGGCTTGTAGTTCGCGGCGCACCTCGTCGTCAAAAGCTCTCTGCCCTGGCCCAGTGGGCCTATGGCTTTGCCAGTCGGGCGACATGACCACATAGGCTTTGACAAGCGCCCCCCGGTCTTTGTCGGGCTTGGGCACCACGGCAGCATTGGCCACAGCCGGATGTTTGACCAGGCAGTTCTCGATCTCGCCGGGGCCGATGCGGTAACCGGCGGCTTTGAACATGTCATCGGTACGGCCTTGGTACCAAAGGTAGCCATCCTCATCCGCCACCGCCATATCGCCCGTGCGGCACCAATCGCCGGTGTATTTGGCCTTTGTGGCTTTCTCATTGTTCCAGTAGCCCAAAAAGAACACCGGGTCAGGCTGACCGTGCACATCGAAGCGGTTCACCGCCACTTCGCCGGGTGTGCCTGGCGGGCACAGCTGGCCCGCCTCGTCGATGACCGCCACTTGGTGGCCGGGGTAGCCCTTGCCCATGCTGCCGGGCTTGGCGGGCCACAAGCGGGCGCAGTTGCCGACCACATAGTTGATCTCGGTCTGGCCGAACATCTCGTTCACCGTGACGCCCAACTGTTGCTGACAATAGCCAAATACCGCGTCACCCACCGCCTCACCCGCGCTCATCATGGCTTGGAGCTTGAGGCGGTAGTGGGCCTTCACCTCAGGCACGGCCTTCATCATGGCTTTGAGCGCGGTGGGGAACAAAAAGGTGTGCGTGACTGCATGACTTTGCAAAATCTCGAACGCGACCTCGGGCGAGAAGCGCCCATTAAAGGCCACGATGGGACGGCCAAAGTAGAGGCTCGGCAGCAAGGCATCCATCAGCCCGCCCGTCCAAGCCCAGTCGGCAGGCGACCAAAACACGGCTTTGGAGGGCCGCTCGACTTTGAAAGGGTCAAAGCCAAACCAATTTTGGCTGCACACAAAGCCCGTGAGGTTGCCGATCAGCGCACGGTGCGGGATCAAGGCCCCCTTGGGGTTGCCGGTGGTGCCGCTGGTGTAGATCAGCACTGCCGGCTCTTCAGCCCAAGTGGACACGGATTTGAACGTGCTCGCGCTGGCCGCCATAGCTTGATTCAGGTCCAGATCGGCCAAGGTGCCAGCATCTCCAAACCCCAACAGCGTCTGCAAACCGGGGCAATCGGCTCTGGCCTGCAGCAAGGCCTGGACAGTGGATTCATCGCACACCGCCACACGCGCTTGGCTGTCGATGATGCGAAATGACAAGGCCTCGGGGCCAAACAGCATCGACAAAGGCATGGCCACCGCGCCCATCTGCAGCACGGCCATATAGGCCACCGCTGTCTCATAGCGCTGGGGCATGACGATGGCCACGCGGTCACCACGCTGCACGCCTTGAGAACGCAGCAGTCGGCTCAGCCGATTGGCATCTTGCTGCAGCTGCCCGAAGGTCCAGCTGCGCCCCAGGCCCTGCCCTGCCACGTGCTCGCGCACGGCGTGGCGTTTGGCGGTGCTCGCTTGCGCTGCCCATTGCCCGCAACATGCCTGTGCCATGTTGAAGCGCTTTGGCACTTTCCAGACAAAACCCTGGTGGATGGTCGCATAGCGGTCAGTGGCACCACTGCGGGCCGGGCGCATGGCTGCAGGGGGTGGCTGCGAGCCAACGGGTTCCTGAGGGGCGGCTGGTCGGTCCTGGTGGCGACTTATGTTCACAGTGTTTCTCCTTATGATGGAAAGTATGTACCAAGTTTTATGCCCTTCACAAAGTCTCTGGGTGCCTCTGCGCGGCTGTCGTTACCACGTTCGCCAATGGGGACAGGCCCAAGCAGGCGCGACGCCACTTGTTTTGGCCCACGGCTGGATGGACGTGGCCGCCTCATACCAGTTCATGGTCGACGCCTTCAGCGAGGCTTTTGTCAGCCAGCGACCCATCATCTCGATGGACTGGCGCGGCTACGGCTTGACCGAGACCCCGCCCACCGACAGCTACTGGTTTCCCGATTACCTGGCCGATCTGGACGCCTTGCTCGACGCACTCTACCCCGGTCAAGCCATTGACCTGGTCGGCCACAGCATGGGCGGCAATGTGGTCATGATGTACGCGGGGACCCGACCCGAGCGCATTCGCCGGCTGGTCAATTTGGAAGGTTTTGGCATGCCCGCCACCCAAACGAGCCAAGCGCCCACGCGCATGGCCCAGTGGCTGGACGAACTCAAGGCGCAGCGTGCTGGCAGCAACGACCTCAAACCCTATGCCGATGCAGCGGGCGTAGCCACGCGCCTGATGAAAACCAACCGCCGCTTGAGCCAGGACAAGGCCGACTGGCTCGCCCTGCACTGGGCCAGCCCCGGCCCAGATGGTCAGTGGCGCATCTTGGGGGACTCGGCGCACAAGGTCATCAACCCCTACCTTTACCACGTCGACGAGGCGCTGGAAATGTACCGCCGCATCACCGCCCCGGTCCTGGCCGTGGAGGCGGCAGACGACTCGCTTGGTCAGTGGTGGAAAGGCCGTTACAGCCTGGCCGAATACCATAAGCGCCTGCAAGCGGTGCCCCACCTACAGAAAACGGTCATTCAGGATGCAGGTCACATGATGCAACACGACCAACCCGAAACTTTGGCCCGTTTGATTGAGAAATTCTGTCAATGAAAAGACCTAGAATCGGCTTTTTTTGATGTTGATCCAACATGCAGGCCGTGTACATTTCCCGTTTTTTTCTGATGGCAGTTTTGTCGGCTTGCGCGTCTTTGGCACAAGCACAAACCAGCAACCGCTATTGCCCAGACTTTTTGTCCGTCAAAGGGGCGCCAGAACCTGCACACCGGGGTGAGTTCACGTTGTCCCCTTACACCCACCACTGGAACCACAGCTCAGAGCACAAATCCGTGGTCTTGGTGGCGATTGATGAGCAACTGCCCGGCGACCGTTTGTGCGGTGTCAGCTTTTTCAGCAACTCTTTTGGCCAGCCATCGCTTTATGTTTACGCGGGTCTACAGTACAACAAGCTGCTGGGCGTTCCTGAATTGTTCGCCAAAGTCACGGCTGGGTTGATGTACGGCTACGTGGCCCCTTACGAGAACAAGGTGCCCCTCAATTACAAGGGGTTCAATCCGGCCATCATTCCCTCCTTGGGCTACAAATTAACGCTGCACGACTCGGTTCAAGTCAAATTACTGGGCAGTGCCGGCCTGATGTTCTCTTATGGGCGGCAGTTTTAAGCTCTGGCAGGGGCATGCGCCACATCAACTCATGAGAAAATGTCCGGTTTACCGAACCGGACACTTTCCCCATGGACGCAGAACGCATCAACCAAATCGGCGCATCCCTCACAGACCTGACCGCTCGTACCCACGAGTTACGGGGGTATCTTTGACTACGATGCCAAATCTGAACGGCTGAGAACCGTCAACGCATCCCTCGAAGATCCCTCGGTCTGGAACGACCCGAAAAAAGCCCAGGAGCTGGGCAAAGAGAAAAAAGCCTTGGACGGCGTGGTGGTGACCATCACCAACCTGACCAGTGAGCTGGCCGACAACCTTGAACTCTTTGAAATGAGCAAGGAAGAAGGCGATGACGATGGCCTGATGACCATCGAGGCCGAAGCCGCCAAATTGACAGCGTTGGTGGAAGACCTCGAATTTCGCCGCATGTTCCGACACGAGGCCGATCCGCTCAACTGCTTTGTCGACATCCAGGCCGGCGCCGGTGGCACCGAAGCTTGTGACTGGGCCAGCATGCTGTTGCGCCAGTACATCAAGTACGCCGAACGCAAAGGCTTCAAGGCCACCGTGGAAGACGAAACCCCGGGCGACACCGCAGGCATCAAGGGTGCAACCATCAAGATCGAAGGCGAATACGCTTTTGGCCTGCTGCGCACCGAAACTGGCGTGCACCGTTTGGTCCGAAAGAGCCCCTTCGACTCGTCGGGTGGCCGCCACACCTCGTTCGCCTCGCTGTTTGTTTACCCCGAAATCGACGACTCGATCGAAATCAACATCAACCCGTCTGACGTGCGCACCGACACTTTCCGAGCCAGCGGCGCGGGAGGTCAGCACATCAACAAGACCGACTCGGCCGTGCGCCTGACGCACATCCCCACCGGCATCGTGGTGCAATGCCAAGACGGCCGCAGCCAGCACAGCAACCGCGACGTGGCTTGGCAACGCCTGCGCTCGCGCCTGTACGACTTCGAGATGCGCAAGCGTCTGGAAGAGCAGCAAAAGCTGGAAGACACCAAGACCGATGTGGGTTGGGGTCACCAGATCCGAAGCTATGTGCTGGACAACAGCCGCATCAAGGATTTGCGCACCAACGTCGAAATTTCGGCCACCCAAAAGGTGCTCGATGGCGACCTCGATGCGTTCATCGAAGCCTCACTGAAACAAGGCCTCTGAGCTGCTCAGACCTCAACAAAAATGGAGTTAGTGATGCGTGAAGGACAACCCACCGCGATCCAGCGCGAGGCGTACACCGCCCCGCCCTTTTGGATCGATACCGTCGATCTGACCTTTGATCTGGACCCGGCCAAGACCCGCGTGTTGAGCAAAATGCGCCTGCGCCGCAACCCCGACGTGGCGGCCCAGCCGCTGCGTCTGGATGGCGAAGACCTGAACCTGGCGCGCGTGCTGGTCAACGGCGGTGGCACCTCGTTCAAGATGGACGGCAACCAACTGGTGTTGGAGAACTTGCCCGAAGGCCACGAGACCATCGATCTGGAAATCTTCACCACCTGCTACCCCGAGAAAAACACCCAGTTGATGGGCTTGTACGTGAGCCAGGGCACCTTCTTCACCCAGTGCGAGGCCGAGGGTTTTAGACGCATCACCTATTTCTTGGACCGCCCGGACGTGATGGCCAGCTTCACCGTCACGCTGCGCGCTGACAAAGCCAAATACCCTGTGCTGCTCTCCAACGGCAACTTGGTCGAGCAAGGCGCGCTGGACGACGGTCGTCACTATGCCAAGTGGGTCGACCCGCACAAAAAACCCTGTTACCTGTTTGCTCTGGTGGCCGGTCTGTTGGTCGCTCGCGAGCAACGCATCGTCAGCCGCAGCGGCAAAGATCACTTGCTGCAAGTGTTTGTGCGTCCCGGCGATCTGGACAAGACCGAACACGCGATGAATTCGCTCATGGCCAGCGTGGCTTGGGACGAGGCCCGCTTTGGTCTGCCGCTGGACCTGGAACGCTTCATGATCGTCGCCACCAGCGACTTCAACATGGGCGCGATGGAAAACAAGGGCCTGAACATCTTCAACACCAAGTACGTGCTGGCCAACCCCAACACCGCCACCGACATGGATTTTGGCGGCATCGAAAGCGTGGTTGGCCATGAGTACTTCCACAACTGGACGGGCAACCGCATCACCTGCCGCGATTGGTTCCAGCTCTCGCTCAAAGAGGGCCTGACGGTCTTTCGCGATCAAGAGTTCAGCCAGGACATGGCGGGCGAGGCCAGCGCCCGCGCCGTCAAACGCATCGAAGACGTGCGCGTGCTGCGCACCGTGCAGTTTGCCGAAGACGCCGGCCCCATGGCCCACCCGGTGCGCCCCGACAGCTACGTCGAAATCAACAACTTTTACACCGTCACCATCTACGAAAAAGGCTCCGAAGTCGTTCGCATGATGCAGACCCTGGTGGCCACGCCATCAGACAGCCTAGGTCGCGACGGTTTTGCCAAGGGCATGAAGCTTTACTTCGAGCGCCATGACGGCCAGGCCGTGACCTGCGACGATTTTGCGCAAGCCATTGCCGACGCCAACCCCGGCTCGGCCCTTGCCAACCACCTGAGCACCTTCAATCACTGGTACAGCCAAGCAGGTACGCCGCGCTTGCGAGCGGTGGGTGAATTCAATGCGGCCGAGCGCAGCTTCACCTTGACGCTCAGCCAAAGCTGCCCTTCGACCCCTGACCAGGAACGCAAAGCCCCCTTTGTGATCCCCGTCACGCTGGGCCTGCTCAGCCGCGACGGACAGGCCCTGCCAATGCAGTTGTCCGGCTCTGCCGACAGCGCGCTTCAGCAAACCCTGGTGCTGACCGAGGCCAGCGCCCGCTACACCTTTGCCAACATCGACAGCGAGCCCGTGCCTTCATTGCTGCGCGGTTTCAGCGCGCCGGTGGTTCTGGAGGACGGCCTGAATGCCAACGACCTTCTGATCTTGCTGGCCCACGACGGCGACCCCTTCAACCAATGGGAGGCCGGCCAGCGCCTGATGCTGCAAAGCGCCCTGGAGGCCATCCACCAGAACAAAGACCTGACGGGCCAGCCCGTGCTGTCCGATGCCTTGGTGGCCGCCCTGCGCAACGTGCTGCGCCACCCTCAACTCGACGCGGCATTCAAGGACCTGGCGCTCACATTGCCGTCTGAAAACTACATCGCCGACCAACTGGACGTGGTAGACCCTCAGCGCGTGCATGCGCTGCGCGAAACCATGCGCCTGCAATTGGCCACAGCCCTGCAATCTGACTGGCAGTGGGCTTGGGATGCGCACAAACACAATGGGGCTTATTCCCCTGATGCCAAGTCCAGCGGCCGCCGTGCCCTGGCGGGCCTGTCCATGACCATGTTGTGCTTGGCCGCCGTTCAAAACGGAGATGCCGTGACCCCTGGCCGTGTTTACCAGCAGTTCAAGGACGCAGGCAACATGACCGACCGCTTCAACGCCTTATCGGCGCTGGTGGTCAGCGGACATGCCTTGGCGCAAGACGCACTGGCCTTGTTCCACAAGCTGTTCCAGCACGAAGCCCTGGTGATCGACAAATGGTTTGCCCTCCAAGCCGGTGCGCCCGACCGTGCGGGCGACATCCTGCCGCGTGTGCGCCAACTCATGCAACACCCTGATTTCAGCCTGCGCAACCCCAACCGCGCGCGCAGCCTGATCTTCAGCTACTGCAGTGCCAACCCGGCAGGTTTTCACCGCGCCGACGCGGCAGGCTATGTGTACTGGAGCGAACAGGTGCTGGCGCTCGATGCCATCAACCCGCAAGTGGCCGCACGCCTGGCCCGTGCCATGGACCGCTGGAGCCGCCTGGCCGAGCCTTACCGCAGCGCGGCCCGCGTGGCCATTGAGCGCGTAGCCTCCAAATCAGACTTGTCGAATGACGTGCGTGAAGTGATCAGCCGTGCGCTGAGTGCGGCTTGACCCACCGCATCTGACTTCGATGCCCGAACCCAAGGAATGAACATGAGCAGCAAAATCTCCCTGTCCCGCTATTTGGTGGAGCAGCAACGCGACAAAGGCCACATTCCGGCCGACTTGCGTCTGTTGTTGGAAGTGGTGGCCCGCGCCTGCAAAAGCATCAGCCACGCTGTCAACAAAGGCGCTCTGGGTGGTGTACTGGGCACGGCCGAAAGCGAGAACGTACAAGGCGAGGTCCAAAAGAAGCTGGACATCATCGCCAACGAGGTGCTGCTCGAAGCCAACGAATGGGGTGGCCACTTGGCAGCTATGGCCTCTGAGGAGATGGACAGCATTTACCTGGTGCCCAACCGCTACCCACAAGGCGAATACCTGCTCATGTTTGACCCACTCGATGGTTCATCCAACATCGACGTCAATGTCAGCATCGGCACCATCTTCAGCGTGCTGAAAAAAGCGGACGACAGCCAAGGCGTGACCGAGCAAGACTTTTTGCAACCCGGCAAAAACCAAGTGGCTGCAGGGTATTGTGTTTACGGCCCTCAAACCACGCTGGTGCTCACCGTGGGCGATGGCGTGGCCATGTTCACGCTCGACCGCGAACAAGGCTCCTTTGTACTGACGCAAGAAAACGTGCAGGTGCCCGCCGATACCAAAGAATTCGCCATCAACATGAGCAATATGCGCCACTGGGATGAACCGGTGCGCCGCTACATCGACGAATGCCTGCAAGGCAAGGAAGGCCCGCGCGGCAAGGACTTCAACATGCGCTGGATCGCCAGCATGGTGGCCGATGTACACCGCATCTTGACCCGTGGCGGCATCTTCATGTACCCCTGGGACAAGCGCGAGCCGCACAAGGCTGGCAAACTGCGCCTGCTCTATGAAGCCAACCCCATGAGCTGGCTGATCGAACAAGCTGGGGGGGCTGCCACCAATGGCAAAGTGCGCATTTTAGATATGCAACCCAGCCAACTGCATGAGCGGGTCAGCGTGGTCCTGGGTTCCAAAAACGAAGTGGAGCGCGTGACCCAATACCACGCCAAAGTTTAAGCGCCATGCCTTGCGGCTTGTCTGCTGCACGCCACAAATCAAAAGGCCCCTGAGACTCGCGTGTCAGGGGCCTTTTGCCATTCAGGACCGCAAGCCCTTGGCTTGCGTGGTGAATCATTCGTCGCTGTCTGGCGGAAAGCCATCTCGAGCAGACGAAGGCGCTGTAGCCACCGCAGGCTCGGAAACCACGGCACGCAGAGTTTCACGCAACATTTTCTTCTCGGGCAAGCTCAATGCGCGTGCCAAGCGCTGGCGCATGCGCAGCAAGAGTTGGCGATCGACTTCCTGAGGAATGCCACGGCTGACCTGCAGCGCATCGCGCAGGTCTTCGCGCAGATCCTCGGGCTCGTCGGCCCACCAGGCGGTGATGACTTCATGCATCGATTTGCGCAACTCTTCGACGTCTTCAACGGCCAAGCCCATTCCGGTGGGCAGCTTGCCTTGCAGCATGTCGGCCAGGGCTTGCGAGTTGACCACCACACGGCGGTCGGCCTGGGACAACAAACGGGCCCAGCCCGGATCGGTGCGCACCATTTGCGGCATGTTGCGGGCCGACTCGTCGGCCAGCAAGTGCACACTCAGACCGCTGAGTTGGGCCTCGTCGATGGTCGCCAAAAAGCGCTCGTCGTCGCTGGCCACCAGTACATGGTCGCACGCATGGTGCTCGGCCAGTTGCTTGAGATCATGACCCAGTGAGCGCAGCAGCGACGCACCGCCATCGGCATCGTGGGCCTGCACCAGACGAACGATCTGGTCATCGATGACCAGACCATCGGACCGGTCGCTGTACCAGTAGATGCGGCGAAGATCCACATCCAGCGCGGCGTGAGAAAGTGCTTGGGAGAGCAAGCTGAGCAAGCCTTGGCGGTTGACCGATTCACCCGTGGCGCCCATCGCACCTTGCTGGGCCAGCCAAATCAGGAAGCGGCCGTCGATCAAGGCCATGCAAGTGCCGCCACGGTGTTCACCAAAGCGGCGTTCAGGACGGCTGTCGTGAGAAAAATAATCGCGTTTCATGAAATGACCTGTATCCATATGTGTAAAACCAGTAACGTTGCTAAATAGGGCAACCCGTTTATTTTACGGCCACGCCCTGCACGCCCCTGCACCCAGACGAAAGCGTGTGCCACGCCAGCGTGCTGGCCCTTGTCGGTTATAAATACCGCCTGTGTCCAAAAATTCACTCTTTGATCCCCGACAAGTCCCGGTTTGGCAAATCGACCATGCCATGCCCGCTGTGCCGAATGCCTGTTTGCAGCCCGAAGCCCTCAAGGCCCGGTTTGCGCAGCCGCCTGAGTGGCAGCCGGAAGTGGTGCGGGAAAGCTTCACCTCAGACCGCGCCCCGGCGCAAGCAGCCGTGTTGGTGCCCATTGTGATGCGCGGGCCCCAAGCTTCATTGCCCACGGTGCTGCTGACGCGCCGCGCCGCGCACATGAAGACCCATTCGGGCCAAATTGCTTTCCCTGGTGGCAAGGTAGATCCCGAAGACGCCAACATGCAGGCCACGGCCTTGCGCGAGGCCGAAGAGGAAGTGGGCTTGGCGGCCCGCCATGTGCAGGTCATTGGCGAGTTGCCGGTTTACATCACGGGCACCTCGTTTTGGGTAACGCCAGTCATTGGACTGGTCTCGCCCGATTTCGAGCTGCGCCTGAATGCTGACGAGGTGGCCGATGTGTTTGAAGTGCCCCTGTCTTTTTTGATGAATCCGGCGAACCACCGGCGGCACGCCTTCGAGTGGCAAGGTTCTCAGCGACAATGGTTTTCCATGCCCTATGAGGAACGCCGAACCGCCTCCAATGGCGAAGTCCAGGCGGTGGAACATTTCATCTGGGGTGCCACGGCAGGGATGCTGCGCAATTTCTACCGTTTCCTGGCTGCCAACCCTTCAACATGAGAATGCCATGAGTTTTTTTGCCATCTTGCTGGCCCTGGTGCTGGAGCAAGCCCGCCCCCTCAAGACCGACAACCGGGTCTTTGCCGCTGTCGAGCACTGGACGGCCTGGGTGGTGCGCACCTTTGACGCAGGCACCCGGCCACAGGCTTGGGTGACATGGGGCATCGCCGTTTTGTCCCCCGCCTTGCTGGCAATGTTGCTGCATTGGTTGCTCGATTGGACACTGGGCTGGTGGGTGGCTGTGCTGTGGAATGTGGCCCTGCTGTATGTGACCCTGGGTTTTAGGCAATTCAGCCACCACTTCACCGGCATCCGCGAAGCCCTGGAAAACGGCGACGAAGACCAGGCCCGCGAGTTGCTGGCCCAGTGGCAACAGGTGCAGGTGGGGCAAATTCCGCGCAGCGAAATCGTGCGGCATGTGATCGAGTACTCGGTGATCGCCGCGCACCGCCATGTGTTTGGTGTGTTTTTTTGGTATGCCGCCTTGTCCATCATCGGCTTGGGGCCCGTGGGCGCGGTGATTTACCGCCTGACCGAATTCGCTCAGCGCCGCTGGCAGGAGCCATCAGCCGATGGCTCCTTGCCCAGCGAGGTGCTGCGCTCGGTTTCGGCAAGGGCTTGGCAGGCCATGGACTGGCTGCCCTCGCGCATGACGGCCTTGGGCTTTGCCATCGTGGGCAGCTTCGAAGACGCCATGGACGGCTGGCGACACCACGCACAAAATTTTCCGCAAGACAACGATGGCGTGATCCTGGCCGCCACGGCAGGGGCCATCAACATCCGCTTGGGCGGCGCTGCCCTGCAACCCGCCGCCGAGGGCGTGCCCCCCCCCGACAACCCGGACAGCAGCAGCACCCCCGGGCGCGTGGCCAGCGTGGCGCATTTTGCCCAGGTGGTGGGCCTGGTCTGGCGCACCGTCATCATGTGGTTGGTGCTGGTGGCCTTGCTGACCATGGCCAATTTGGTGGGCTGAAATCGCCCTGCCCGTCACCAGCGCTGCTGGCCCAACTCCTCAAACAGCTGCGCATAAATGCGGTGTCGGCGAACGCTGATGGTGCCGGGATGCTCAGCGGTTTCGACTTGCGCCAACACGGCACAGCCGGGTTCGTGCAAATGCGTGCAGTTGTAGAACTTGCAGCCCCCCAAATGCTGGCGCAAATCGGGCATACATTCGGCCAAGCGTGTGGGTTCGATGTGGTGCAGTCCAAACTCCTGAAAGCCGGGTGAGTCGATCAAGGCCGTGGGTGCAGCGCCCTTTTCAGCCACATTTTCAGCACCCGTTTCAGTTGATGCATCGAGCGCGGGCACCCAGTACCATCGCGTGCTGGTCGTGGTGTGCTTGCCCGAGTTGAGGGCCAGTGAAATTTCGCCCGTCTCGACCAGAGCACCCGGCACCAAGCGGTTGATCAGCGTGCTTTTGCCGCTGCCGGACGGCCCCAGCACCAAGGTGGTCAGGCCTTGCAAATGCGCACACAAGGCGGCCACGCCATCGTCGGCCACCGGGCTGCGCGGGCTCAAGCTGATGGGCATGACGCTGTAGCCCATGGCACGGTAAGGGGCCAAACGCTCCCAAGCCTGGGCAAAAGGCTGGGCCAGATCGCTTTTGTTGAGCGCGATGATGGGGGTGATGCGCTCGGCTTCGGCCGCCACCAATGCGCGTGAAAGCTGGCTTTCTGAGTATTCAGGATCGGCCGCAATCAAGATCAGCACGCGGTCCAGATTGGCCGCAAAGGATTTGGTGCGGATTTCGTCTTGCCGGTAAAACAGGTTGCGGCGCTCCTGCAGCTTTTCGATGCTGCCCTCGTCGCCCGCGATTTGCCACAGCACCTGGTCACCCACCACAACCTGGTTTTTCTTGCCCCGGGGGTGGCAAATCAGTCGGCGGCCTTCGGGGGTCTCCACCAGACAATGGCGGCCGTAGGTGGCCACCACCAAGCCTGGCTCCAGATCGTTGGCTTGGGGCAAGGCCGGGCGCGCTTTGGGTTTATTCATGCCGCATCATGCCGGTAACAAGGCATCGGTTTGTGTGGCCGCTTCAAAATCCAAGCGGCTCAAGCCGCGCACATCGTGCGTGTTCCACCGCACCACACAACGTTTGTAGGTCAGCAAAATTTCCGGGTGGTGGTTGAGCTTTTCAGACAACCAGCCCACGCTGTTGACGAACAGCAACGCGTGTGCGTGCTGCTCAAAAGAGAATGTTTTTTCAATCGCAACGTTTTCACCATCACCCGTCAGTCCCCAACCGACAAGTTGGCCCAGCGCCATGATCACCTCGGTGGGCTTGAGGGCGCGAACTTCTGGCGTGCTCATGCGGATTTCATCCTCAGCAAACGCTCGCTGGCAGGGGGGTGCGAGTAATAGAACTTCACATACCAGGGGTCAGGTGTGAGGGTCGAAGCGTTGTCTTGATACAGCTTGAGCAAGGCCGAAGACAAGTCCTTGCCCGGGGTTTGCGACACCGCATAGGCATCGGCCTCAAACTCTTGCTGGCGTGAGCGCCAGGACGAGACGGGCGCGAAAAACAAAGTGAACACGGGCGTGATCAGCATGAACAAAACCAGCGCCAGCGCATCGTTGCTGCCTGACAAATTGGGCAGCACGCCCAGGCCGGTGTAAAACCAAACCTGCTGCGCCAGCCAGCCCAGCAGCGCCAGACCTGCCAGCGTCATGGCAAAGCTGGTGGCCATCATTTTGACGATGTGCTTGTGCTTGAAGTGGCCCAACTCGTGGGCCAGCACCGCTTCCATTTCGGCCGGACTCAGCTGCTTGAGCAAGGTGTCAAAAAAGACCACGCGCTTGCTGGCCCCAAAGCCTGTGAAAAAAGCATTGGAATGCGCCGAGCGGCGGCTGCCGTCCATCACAAAAAAACCTTTGGCGGTGAAGCCCGCGCGTTGCATCAGGCCTTGCACGCGGGCTATGAGCGACTCATCTTCCAGCGGTGTGAATTTGTTGAACAGCGGCATGATCACATTCGGGGCTATGGCCATCAAAAACAACTGCCAGCCCACCAACACACCCCAGGCCCACAGCCACCACCACTGGCCACCGGCTTGCATCAACCACAGCACCACCCACAACAATGGCAGGCCCAACACCAAACCCAGCGCCAGTCCTTTGGCCATGTCGGCGAGCCACAGGGCCGGCGTGATCTTGTTGAAGCCAAATCGCTGCTCCACGCCAAAGGTTTGCATGAGCGACAAAGGCAGCCCTATCACGCCGCCCACCAGCGTGAAACCCAGCACCAGCGCGATTTGCTGCGCCATGCCCTGACCCATCCAGCCCAGCAACACCTGGTTGAGCGCATCGAGCCCGCCCAACAACGTCCAGCCCAGCAACACGGCGGCATCCACAGCGATGTCGATTTGCGACAAACGGGCTTTGGCCAAGGTGTAATCGGCCGCTTTTTGGTGGTCGGCCAGGGCCATGGTGTCGGCGTAAGCCGCAGGCACGGCACTGCGGTGGCGTGCCACATGCCGCACTTGGCGGGCATTGAGCCAAAATTTAAGCGCCACATGCGCCAACAAGGCGAGCACCAGCGTCAATGTCAAAGTCAGGGAAGGGTTCATCGGCGTATTGTAGAAGCGGCCTTGTCTGGTTGAACTTGGCAAGGGCTTGAGTCCACAGGGCCTGGCCAGCAAAAAGGGGCGCGCGCATGCCCCTGTTGGGTCAATGCAGCGTGCACGCATCAGCGACAATCCTGGCATGTCTGATGTGAACACCCCCCCCCAAGAAGCCGCTGAGCTGCCCAAATCCGACCAAAACCTGGTCTGGATCGATTGCGAAATGACGGGCCTGGACCCTGAAAAAGAACGCTTGCTGGAGATCGCCGTCATCGTCACGGGCCCGCACCTCACGCCCCGCATCGAAGGGCCTGTGCTGGTGATTCACCAAAGCGACGAATTGCTCAACCAGATGGACAAGTGGAACAAGGGCACCCACGGCAAAAGCGGGTTGATTGACAAGGTCAAGGCCTCCACTACCAGCGAGGCCGACGCCGAAGAGCAAATCCTGACCTTTCTGAAAAAATATGTGCCCAAAAACAGTTCGCCGTTGTGCGGCAACACCATCAGCCAGGACCGTCGTTTTCTGGTCAAGTTCATGCCCAAGCTTGAAACGTTTTTCCATTACCGCAACTTGGACGTGAGCACACTCAAAGAACTGTCTCGCCGCTGGAAGCCCGAGGTTTATGCCAACTTCAAGAAGCAGCAAAAGCACACTGCCTTGGCCGATGTGCACGAATCCATCGACGAACTGGCGCATTACCGCGAGCATTTCATCCGTTTGTGATTTTTCAGGGAAAACCCTAGCGATTTGTTCTGATCCGTGTCATAATCGACGGCTCGCTGCACACAAATGCGGCGTTTCATACATCTCCCTTCATGCCTTGACCCACCGATAGGGTCACTCTCAGCGGCCAGGCCCCACGCCCAGCGCCACTCGCGAGCACCGTTTGATGGTTGATGTTTTTTCAACCTTGCGGTGCCTGCGGCCATCAGCAACAGTTTTCTGTTAGCGGCCGTTGTTCCGTGCGAGTTTTATACATACACATGACTGACACTTTGAACACAGTGCAGAGCGACTTGTCGCCTGCCGAAATCACATCCATCGTCACCGAGTCGACTGCACAGCGCGCTGCGACCAATTTGGCCACTGAAATCATGGTCGCAGCTGCGGCAGAAATCACTCAAGAGGCAGCACCTGAAGTCGACGCCGAAGTGACCGCAGAAACCGAAGAAATCGAAGCCATCGCCGATGTGCCCAATGGTTTCGTTGAACTGGGCCTGGCGCCGGAGCTGGTGCAAGCCGTGGCCGATTTGGGCTACACCCAGCCCACCGCCGTGCAGTTGCGCGCCATTCCTCTGGCACTGCCCACCGCAGGCGGCTCGAAAGACGGCAAGTCCAATGGCTACACAGACCTGATGGTCTCCAGCCAAACCGGCAGCGGAAAAACCGCCGCCTTTTTGTTGCCCGTGCTGCACACCTTGATTCAGCAAATGGCCGAGCAAGAAGCCGCTGAACGCGCCGAATTCGATCAAGCCTGCGCCGACGCTGCGGCCAAGGGTGAGCCCGCCCCCAAGCGCTCCAAGCGCAAAGACCCCACCAACCCACGAAATTTCAAGGCCCCCACACCCGGCGCCTTGATCGTCTGCCCCACGCGCGAATTGGCCCAACAGGTGGCGCAAGACGCCATCGAATTGGTCAAGCACACACGCGGACTGCGCGTGGCCAACGTGGTCGGCGGCATTCCTTACCAATTGCAAATCGCCAAGCTGCAAAACGCCAACTTGGTGGTGGCCACCCCAGGCCGTTTGCTCGACCTGCAGCGCTCCATGCAAATCAAGCTGGACAAGGTTCAGTTCTTGGTGGTGGACGAAGCCGACCGCATGCTCGACCTGGGCTTCTCGGACGACCTGGCCGACATCAACGAGCTGACCAGCCAGCGCCGCCAGACCATGATGTTCAGCGCCACCTTTGCGCCGCGTATTCAGCAACTGGCCATGCGCGTGATGCACGACGGCGGTTCATCGGTCCAGAAAATCCAGATCGACAACCCACAAGAAAAGCACAACAACATCAAGCAGGTGCTGTTCTGGGCCGACAACGCCCAACACAAGCGCCAGATGCTCGACCACTGGTTGCGTGACGCCACGATCGACCAAGCCATCGTGTTCTCCAGCACCCAAATCGAGTGTGACGGCCTGGCTGCTGACTTGCAGCAAGACGGCTTCTCGGCCGTGGCTTTGCATGGCGCTTTGAGCCAAGGCATGCGCAACCGCCGCCTGATGGCCCTGCGCAATGGCCAGGTCCAAATTTTGGTTGCGACCGACGTCGCCGCTCGCGGCATCGACGTGCCCACCATCACCCACGTCTTCAACTTCGGCTTGCCGATGAAGGCCGAGGACTACACCCACCGCATTGGCCGCACAGGCCGCGCTGGCCGCGATGGACTGGCCGTGACCTTTGCCGAAATGCGCGACCGCCGGAAAATTGGTGACATCGAAGCCTACACCCGCCAGCCTTTCAAGGCAGAAGTGATTCCAGGCATGGAGCCCAAAGCGCGCATGCCCGAAGCACGCAAGCCCATGGGCCGTGGCGGTGACCGCTTTGGAGGCGAGCGCAATTACGCCAATGCTGGCGGTGGCTTCCGTGGTGGCCGTCCAGCCGCTGGTGGCCGCGACTTCGGTGGCAACCGTGATCGCGATGGCGGTGGTTTTGACAACCGCGCCCCGCGTGGCAATTTCCGCGAAGAGCAGCCACGCTTCGAACAGCGCGCCGAACCCCGTTTCGAACGCAAAGAAGGCGGACGTTTTGACGCCCCCCGGGGTGACCACCGTGGTGGTGACCGCTTTGAGCAGCGCGGCGCACCCGCTCACCCATGGGACAAAGGCGACAGCCGCCCTGCTCCACGTCAAGATGCACGCCAAGACGGTCCACGTCAAGGTGGTCGCTGGGAAGAGCGTGGCGGTGACAACCGCAACGCAGCACGTCCAGCTCCACGCGGTGCAGCAGGTGACAAGTTCGCCCGCGGACCCAAGCAGTTTGGCGCCGGCAACTTCAAACCCCATGCTGCTGGCGAAGGCCCTGCAGGCAAGCGTGGTGGCACCCGCGTGCTGAAAATCACACGCGCTTGATCGTATCCTGGGTTTCTCCCAGGAATTCGAGATCCCCACCAAGGTCTTGCCCTCACCGGCAAGGCCTTTTTTCATGGCAGGGCGAAACGGATGCACCTTTTGAAGCGCCCATAAAAAAAACCGCCCAAGGCGCAAACCCGGGCGGTTTTTTCGTAAGCCGAAAAGCTTTACGCTTTGGCAGCAGGAGCTGCTTTGCGCTGAGGCAACTTTTCTTTGATACGTGCCGACTTGCCGCTGCGGTCACGCAGGTAGTACAGCTTGGCGCGGCGAACATCACCACGACGCTTGACTTCGATGCTGGCGATCACGGGGCTGTAAGTTTGGAACGTACGCTCCACACCTTCACCACTGGAGATCTTGCGCACAGTGAAGCCGCTGTTCAGGCCACGGTTACGCTTGGCGATGACAACACCTTCGTAGGCTTGGACACGCTTGCGCGCACCTTCCACCACGTTGACGCTGACAATCACGGTGTCACCGGGGGCAAATTCAGGAATCACTTTACCCAAACGGGCAATTTCTTCCTGCTCAAGAGTTTGAATCAAATTCATTTTTTGAACTCCGTCCGATCATGCCTCGCTACACAAGGGGCGTTCTGTGTTGTAAGGGCCATGCCCAAAGCATGACTGAACCAGATCGCGGCGGGTAGAGGATCGAAAAGCCCTTAATTATAGCTTTTTCGACGCCGTACCGCTGCTGGCTTCGGACGATCCATGTGGCAGTTGCTTCAAGAAGGACTCATCTTGCCGACTCAGCTTGCCGGAAAGACGCGCTGACTCCAACAGCTCGGGGCGGCGCTGCGCAGTCAGGCGCAGGCTTTGTTCACGTCGCCAACGCGCAATGTGCGCGTGGTGGCCCGACATCAATTCAGGCGGCACCGTATGCCCTTGCCAGACCTCGGGGCGGGTGTAGTGCGGGCTGTCCAGCAAGCCGTCCAGCGCAGGGTTGAAACTGTCGAGCTGGTGGCTGCCCTCGTCGCCCAGCACACCCGGCTGCAATCGGGCCACGGCATCCAGCAAGGCCATGGCCGCGATTTCACCGCCCGAAAGCACAAAGTCGCCCAGGCTGATTTGCTGGTCCACATACTCGTCGATGAAACGCTGGTCGACACCTTCATAGCGCCCACACAACAACACAGCGCCCGCGCTGGATGACCATTGCTCAACGGATCCATGGTTCAGCGTTTGACCAATGGGTGAGAAGAACACCACAGGAGCCGGATGCGTTTCCTGGCGCGCGGCACGAATAGCCGTGAGGCACCTGAACAAGGGCTCGGCCAGCATGACCATACCGGGGCCACCGCCGAATGAGCGGTCATCGACACGGCGGTAATTGCCTTCGGCGTGGTCGCGTGGATTCCAAAAATGCACCTCGACCAAACCACTTTCGTAAGCACGGCGCGTGATGCCGCTGGTCAACAGCGGGGCAAACACTTCGGGAAACAGGGTGATGATGTCAAAGCGCATGGGGATGGCCCTCCACGGCCGGGGCGGCTCAGTAGTCGGGCTGCCAATCGACCGTGATGCGCTTGCTGGGCAAATCAACACCGTCGACGAAAGCCGCCACAAACGGGATCATGCGCTCGACAGGTTTGACGCCTTCAGCTTCGGCAGCGGCTTCGATGACCAGAACGGTTTGCGGCCCGGTGGACATGAGGTCACGCACTTGGCCCAGATCCACACCTTCGCGGTTGAACACTTGCAGGCCGATCAGGTCGACCCAGTAGTACTCACCTTCAGCTGCCGCAGGGAAGCTGGCGCGTGACACAAAAATTCGGCCACCGCGCAAGGATTCTGATGCGTTGCGGTCGTCAATGCCTTGGGCACGCGCCACGACGGTGTCGGAATGGTCTTTGACTTCGAGGACATTGAGGAGCAAAGGCTCAAGCCAAGCC
Source organism: Comamonadaceae bacterium (assembly GCA_027486495.1). GTDB lineage: Bacteria > Pseudomonadota > Gammaproteobacteria > Burkholderiales > Burkholderiaceae_C > Limnohabitans_A. The sequence goes on from JAIXOZ010000028.1 coordinate 54,236, forward strand.
TGTTGTGCAGAGGCTGCTGCCTCTTGGCCACGCTGGGGTTTCATGGGCCGATCGGGCGGCAACAAAAACCAGCTTTTGGCAGAAAAAAGCGCCTCGGGCGAGGCGCTGTGGGGCAAGACCTTGAACCAGCCTTTGATTCCCCAGGCATCGGTGATGCGCCCTATTTCGATGGCGTCAGCCGGCAGTGCGGCTGTTTCCAAAGGCGGGCGCATGACCTGAGAGAACCGATCAGGCGGCTGCTTTGCCGGCTTGACGGATCAGGCGTTCCACGGTGGGGGAAGCCTGAGCGCCAACACCTTGCCAGTAAGTCAGGCGGTCTTGCGCGATGCGCAGACCTTCTTCGCCGCCTTTGGCTGTGGGGTTGTAGAAACCGATGCGCTCTAGGAAGCGACCATCACGACGCACGCGCTTGTCAGCGACGACGATGTTGAAGAAAGGACGTGCTTTAGAGCCGCCGCGGTTCAAACGAATAACAACCATGATTTATCCTTGGGTGGTTGGGTTTCTCCGGAACAAACGCCGGGAAGCCCGTTTTCTTTCAGCGTTTGAGACACGCAACTGGCCACCCGGCCAGTGACACACTGAAAAGCCTACTATTATACAACGGGCCAACCCCTGCGCAGGGACTGCTGTGGCCGCTGGTTCCGAAAACCAATCTGTTGCTTCAAAAGCCTTGGGCCTGTGACCCCAACTGGGCTCCGCAATAATCAGCACCATGAAAAACAAAACTATCGCCACTTGGTTGGCATTTTGGGGCGGCCCCATGGGCTTGCACCGCTTTTACATGCACGGCTTCACGGACATGGGGGCCTGGCTTTTGCCCATTCCAACGGCACTGGGCTTTTACGGCCTGGAACGTGTTCAGCAATTCGGCCAGGACGACACACTCAGCTGGTTGCTGATTCCCTTGTTGGGCTTCACCATCGCTGGCTGCGCTGTGAACGCCATCGTCTATGGCTTAACGCCCATTGAGAAATGGAATGCCCTCTTCAACCCCAAAGCCGACAGCGTGAACCCGGCAGGCCGCACCCAATGGGGCACCATCATCGGCATTGTCATTGCATTGTTGCTCGGCACCACCGTGATGATGTCCAGCCTGGTCTTCAGCCTGCAACGTTACTTCGAATACCAAATCGAGGCTGCCCGGCTGATCAGTCAATGAAGCCAAAACCTTAAGCTTTCAGGCCAGCAAGAGCAGGCCTGAAATCATCAACATGCGGCTCCATCACGTTGAATAGCCTGACCCGCCACGCGGGCAAGGTATTCAGGACTCACACGCTGCGGCCACACCTCGGCCAAGGGGAGCAGCACAAAAGCCCGCTCGCGCCAGCGCGGGTGGGGCAGGGTCAGGCGGGGGCTTTGCATCCATGCATCGCCGTAAAACAGCAGATCCAGGTCCAGGCTTCGCGGCGCATTCACATAAGGACGCACACGGCCCGCCCGGTACTCGATGGCTTGCAAAGCGTCCAGCACATCGGGTGCGGTCAAGCCTGTTTCGATGCGGGCCACCGCGTTGATGAAGTCAGGCCCCTGGGCTTCATGGGGCGCTGTGCGGTAAAGCGCGGAACGGCCTGTGACTTGCGTCTCGGGCAAACTCGCCAGCGCCTCAAAGGCCTGCAGCACAGCCGTTCGGGCATCGCCCAGGTTAGCCCCCAAGGCCACGTAAGCGGTGACGGGGTCTCTCAAAATTGCCCCTCGCTGTCAAATCACAGATTCATACGGCACTGCCGCCGTCGCCCGCCTGATCGCCTGCAGTTCCGGGCTTGCGGCGACGACGGCGGCGTTTTTTGGCGGCACCCTCATCGGCGCCTTCAACCTCTGGTGCAGGGCGGCTCTCGACTGGCGCTGCTGCGCCTTCAGGTCGGGGTGCACGGCGTACGCGGGGCTTGGCCGCTTGCGAGGCCTGCTGCTCGGCCTTGGCCGCTTGCACCAAGTCTTCCCGCTCTGAATCGCTGGCCATGCTGAACTCTTGCCACCAATCGGCCAAGCGAATGTCAACTTCTTCAATATCGGCACGCAAACGCAAAAAGTCAAAGCCTGCGCGAAAGCGTGGCTGCTCAACCAAGCCAAAGGGTGTGCTGCCCACGCGCTTTTCAAAGCGCGGCTGCATCATCCAGATCTCGCGCATGTCAGCCGCCAACTTGCCGCGGCCCGAGACATCGCCAATGCGGGCGTCAAACACCTCGTCGATCGCGTCCTGCAAAGCCGGGTGCGGGTGTTCCTTGCGCGTCAAGCGTTTGGCCCAGCCCTCGCGCACGTCGGCCCACAACACACAGGCCAACAAGAAACTGGGGGCAACCGGCTTGCCTTCGCCGACTCGGCGGTCGGTATCGGCCAAGGCCACTTGCACAAAGGCACTGTCCGCCCGCTCCACCACCACATCCAGCAAGGGGTAAATGCCGGTGGCTAAGCCCAGATTTTTCAGCTGCGCAATGGACGCCAAGGCGTGTCCGGTCTGCAGCAGCTTGAGCATTTCGTCAAACAAACGGCTTTGCGGCACATCGGCCAGCAAGGTGGCTGACTGCGTCAGGGGCTTGGCGGTTTTGGCTTCGAGCTTGAAACCCAAGGGGCTGAGTTTGGCCGCAAAACGCACAGCGCGGATGATGCGCACCGGGTCTTCGCGGTAACGCGCCACCGGGTCGCCGATCATGCGCAGCACGCGCTTTTTCGAATCCTGAATGCCGCCGTGGTAATCCACCACGATCTGCGACTCGGGGTCGTAGTACATGGCATTGACGGTGAAGTCGCGGCGCGTGGCGTCTTCGTCTTGCGGGCCCCAGACGTTGTCGCGCAGCACACGGCCACTTGAATCGACCGCGTGCTGCATGCCTTCGAGTTGGCGCTTGCTGGTGCGCTCATTGCCTTTGACCTGCTCTGCAGCCACGTTGTCCAGGTGCGCCCGGAAAGTGGAGACCTCGATCACCTCGTTGTCGCGCCCCCGGCCATAGACAACGTGCACGATGCGAAACCGCCGCCCAATGATGAAAGCGCGGCGAAACAGGCCCTTGACTTGTTCGGGTGTGGCATCTGTGGCCACATCAAAGTCTTTGGGTCGCAAGCCCAACAGGAGGTCGCGGACCGCGCCGCCAACGATGTAGGCCTCGAACCCGGCTTGTTGCAAGGTACGCGTCACGTTGATCGCGCGTTCGTCCACCAAGTTGGGGTCGATGCCATGCACAGAGGCTGGCACCTCGGTGCGGCGGCCAAAGTGGGGCTTGCTGCTTTTGGGCGATTTGCCCATCAGCTTGTCGATGAATTGTTTGATCATTCTTGAAAGAGGTCGAGGATGCGCCAGCCACGCTCTGTGGCCAGTTGACGCAACCGAGCGTCAGGGTTCGTTGCCACCGGATGGTGGGCTTTTTCCAGAAGCGGTAAGTCGTTCATGGAGTCCGAATAGAAGGTCATCTCCACATCGCCCCAGTCCAGGCCTTTTTGGCCCAACCAATGCGCAACCCGGGTGACTTTACCCTCACGAAACGACGGGGTGCCGTGGATTTCGCCCGTGATCCAGCCACTGGCATCGCGTTCGAGGTCGACCGCGATCAACTCGCTCACGCCGAAGGCCTGGGCAATCGGACGGGTCACGAACTCGTTGGTGGCGGTCACGATCATGACCGTGTCGCCCGCGTGTTGGTGTGATCGTACCAGCGCCAGCGCTTCGGGCGTGATGCGGGGGCGGATCACTTCGTCCATGTAACGGGCATGCGCCTGGGCCGCTTCGGCTGCGCCACGCTCTCGCGCTGCGCGGGTAGCAAAACGCACGTACTCATGGATGTCGAGCGTGCCCGCTTGGTAGTGGGCATAAAACTCGTCGTTGCGCTGGCTGAACACCGCAGGATCGGTCCATCCCATGTCGGTGGTGAACACGCCCCAGGTGTAGTCAGAGTCCAGCGGCAGCAAGGTGTGGTCGAGGTCAAACAGAGCAAGTTTCATTCGTTCTCCAGCATCGCCCGCACCAAAGGAATGGTCAGGGCGCGTTGTGTTTGCAGTGCGTAGTGGTCCAGGTGATCGAGCAGTTGCATGAGGCTGCCCAAATCACGCGAAAAGCGCTTGAGCATGTAAGACATGACTTCGTCGCTCAAAAACAAACCCCGGGCATCGGCCTCTTGACGCAGCACGGCACGACGCTCGAGCTCGCCTAAAACCTGCAGGGCGTCGATGTGGCCCCAGCCTAGGCGGCTGCGCAAGTCGTCGCGCAACTTCAGATCAGACGGGGGAAACGCCCCTGCGGCCAAGACCCAGCGCGGCGAGCCACTTCGGGGCGTCAAGGCGTTCACAAACCAGTTAAAGGCGGTGTGCTGCTGCTCTGCGTTGTACAGATGCACATCGTCCATCAGCACAGCAGCCCAATCGTCGTTGAAATCGGGGGGGTCCATGCTGTGGGCGTCGAGCCAACCGACCTGCGTGCCCAGATCATGCAGCGCCCGGTGCACCGCATGCAACAAATGGGTTTTGCCCGAACCGCTCTCACCCCACAAATAACTGGGCACGGGCGAGCGGTTGGCCGAGGCGGTCCACAAACGCAAATGGCTCAAGGCGGCTGCGTTGGGTCCTGCAAAGAAATTGTCCAGCGTGGGCGTGCTGGCCAAGCCGATGTCCAAAGCCAGTTGCTTCATGCCTGGTCCGAGTCCTGCTCTGACCGTCCAGTGCCGCTTTTGTGGTACAGATCACTTTGCAAATACTGGCGGCGCAAACGGCGCAAGGCCACCAACAGCACCGCACTGGCTGGCAAGGCAATCAACACCCCTACAAAGCCCAACAACTGACCAAAGGCCATCAAGGCCAAAATCACGGCCAATGGGTGCAGGCCAATGCGCTCACCCACCAAGCGGGGCGTGAGCACAAAACTCTCGATCAGCTGCCCCATGCCGTACACCACGGCCACCATAATGACCGCCTCTGAAGGTGTCATTTGCAGCAAACCCGCCAGCAAGGCCAACACCAGCCCCAAGCCAAAACCCAAATAAGGCACAAACACCGCAAGACCAGTGAACACGCCAATCGGCAGCGCCAAGTCCAAGCCAAACAAGGCCAAACCCACGGCATAAAACACCGCCAAAGACAGCATCACCAGCAGCTGCCCGCGCAAGTACTCACCCAGCACCTCGTCGCTTTCGTGCATGAAGCTGTCAAAGCTGGCACGCCAGGCAGGCGGAACCAACTCGACCACCTGGTTGACCAAACGGGTCCAGTCGTAGAGCATGAAAAACAGCGCCACAGGCACCAGCACCGCATAGCCCACCAAAGCCAAGGCCACGCTCCCCCCCAGCTTGAGCGATGACATCAGTGGTGCCAACCAGTCCTCGCGGTTGGCACTCAGGTAAGCCACCAACTGCGCTTTAAGGTCCCCCAAATCAAGTGAAATATCCAAGCCCAACTGTGCCAACAAAGGGTTGATGGCATCACCCAAGCGGTCCAGCAGCAAGGGCAATTGTTGCTGCAGCAAAGGCCATTCGCGCACCAAAATTGGCACCAGCAGCAAAAACAAGCCCAAAAGCGCCAACAGCGCCAGCGCCTCCACCATCACCACCGCCAAAGTGCGCGGCAAACGTCCACCTGCCACGCCTTCAAGGCGCAAGACCAAAGGGTGCAGCACATAGGCCATGACGGCAGCAATCACAAACGGTGCCAACACCGGGGCCAGCAACCAGAATACCCAGACTGCAAGCAAAGCCATGCCCAGCCAAGCGGCCAAGCGGGTCATGAAAAATGGAAGGGGGGTTTGCAAATCGGTCTCGTTTTTACGGCGGTTTGGCCCAAGCGCTCAGGGCTAACCCTTAAAATAAGTTTTGATTTTAGTCTGCCAGCCCGTTTATTGGCCCCCCGTTATCCAATTACAAGCCCCATTCGGGCCGAAACCATGACTCAAACCCCTCTTTCCTACAAAGACGCCGGCGTCGACATCGTTGCGGGCGACGCGCTGGTCGAGCGCATCAAGCCACTGGCCAAGAAAACCATGCGCGAGGGTGTGTTGGCTGGCATCGGTGGTTTTGGCGCCCTGTTTGAAGTGCCCAAGCGCTACAAAGAACCTGTGCTGGTCAGCGGTACCGACGGCGTGGGCACCAAGCTGAAACTGGCGTTTGAATGGAACATGCACGACACCGTGGGCATCGACCTGGTGGCCATGAGCGTGAACGACGTGCTGGTGCAAGGCGCAGAGCCCCTGTTCTTTCTGGACTACTTTGCCTGTGGCAAGCTGGATGTGGACACCGCCGCAGCCGTGGTGGGCGGCATTGCCAAGGGTTGCGAGCTGTCGGGCTGCGCGCTGATTGGCGGCGAAACAGCCGAGATGCCAGGCATGTACCCCACTGGCGAATACGACTTGGCTGGTTTTGCGGTCGGCGCGGTCGAAAAGTCCAAAATCCTCACCGGCCAGAACGTCAAGGCGGGCGATGTGGTGCTGGGTCTGGCTTCGAGTGGCGTGCACTCCAACGGTTTTTCTCTGGTGCGCAAATGCATCGAGCGCGCAGGCGCCAACGCCCCCGCCTCGCTGGACGGCAAGCCCTTTAAGCAAGCCCTGATGGAGCCCACCCGCCTGTACGTGCTCAACATGCTGGCTGCACTGGCTGCTCACCCGATCAAGGCCCTGGCCCACATCACCGGCGGCGGCTTGCTCGAAAACATTCCCCGCGTGCTGCCCGAAGGTTTGGCCGCTCACCTGCAAAAAGGCAGCTGGCCCCAGACCGAACTGTTCACCTGGTTGCAACAAACGGCAGGCATCGACGACGCCGAAATGAACCGCACCTTCAACAACGGCATTGGCATGGTGGTGGTGATTGACGCGGCCCAAGCCGAAAGCTGCGCCGCCACCTTGCGTGCGCTGGGCGAGTCGGTATACACCATCGGTCGCATCGCGCCCCAAGGCGATGGGGCCCAGGTGGTAGTGGCCTGATCTTTCAGGCACTCAGCCCCAAACGGTCTGCTTGAGCACGCTGTCAAAGCGCCGAAAGCTCGATCACCCGGTTGCGCAGGGCCACGGTGTCGGGCCCTGCGGGCACCGCCTCCAGGTAAAGCCTCAGGTCCTGCAAGGCTTCGTGGACGTGCCCCAACTCGGCATGCACCAGACCCCGGTCGCGCCGCTCGGACCAAACCTCGGGCAGCAAAATCACCAACCGGTCCAGCACCTGCAGCATGCGCGGCCAGTCTTCCTGGGCTCGAAAAATTTCTTTCAGGTTGCGCAGCATGCGGGCCAACATGTCCCGGGGCGGGCAGGCTTGCAAATACAAGCCCAAAGGGGTCTCACCCTCGTCCAAGTCGGGCGCAACAGCTTGGTCTGCGGGGTCACGGTACGGGCTTAAGCGCTCGGACAAACTGTCCAGACCCAAGGACTCGCCCGTGAGCGGATCCAGCACGACCAGCCCCCCCTCGAGTGAGACTTTGACCAAAAAATGACCCGGAAAAGAGATGCCCTGCGCTTGCAACTCCAACGCCCGGGCCAGCTCCAGCCAGATCACCGCCAATGAAATCGGAATGCCCCTGCGCGTGCGCAGCACCTCGAAGAGGTAGCTGTTTTCCGGAGCGAAATAGTTATTGGCGTTGACCCCAAAGCCCAGGTCCGTGTAAAAAACCCGTGTCAAAATGGCCAGTCGGGTCAGGTCATCGGCCTCGTCGGGCATGCGCGCCGTGACCCGTTTGAGCAAGCGCTCTACATCGTCGAGCACCTGCTGCACGTCCATGCTGGGCTCTTCGTCCTGCGCCAAGCTGGCAGCCGCTTCCAGCAAGGGAAAGTGCTCATCGCTTTGCACCAAGCTGGCAAAGTAGCCCAAGGGGGTCGGGGCAGAGAAAGTCAGCGCCATGAGTAATCCTTCAACGCTTGAGGAAGGCCTTGAGCCGCAAACCCGTGGCCCACAACACCCCAAAATAAAGCAAAGCCGAGCCCGCCAAAACTGCCACCATCCAGCCGATGCGCAGCCAAGCCTCTTGGCGCATGGCCACCCAAGGCAAATGTTTGGCCGCGAACCACAGCAAGGCGGTCAACAAACTCGTGGCCAGCAGCACCTGCAAACCAAATCGCCACCAGCCGGGCTGCGGCTTGTAACTGCCCCGGCGCAGCAGACCCACCAGCAGCCACAAAGCATTGACCAAAGCGCCCAAGCCAATGGACAGCGCCAGCCCGGCATGGGCCAGATAAGGCACCAACAGCACGTTGAAAATTTGCGTGAGCACCAGCACCACCACCGCGATGCGCACCGGGGTGCGGATGTCCTGGCTGGCGTAATAACCCGGGGCCAGCACCTTGATCGCCACCAGGCCCAGCAAGCCCACGCCGTAGCCCGTCAGGGCCAAGGTGGTTTGCTGCACATCGCGGTCGGTGAAGGCCCCGTAGTGGTAAAGCACCGACACCAGCGGCTGCGAAAACACCAGCAAAGCCGCCGCACAAGGCAAGGCCAACAGCAAGACCAAACGCAAACCCCAGTCGAGCATGGCCGCATAGCGCTCCGTGTCTCCTGTGGCTTTGGCCGCCGCCAATTGAGGCATCAACACCACGCCCAGTGCCACACCCAAAATCGCGGTTGGAAACTCCATCAAACGGTCGGCATAGGTCAACCAGCTGACGCTGCCCGGGGCCATGTAAGAGGCGATCTGGGTGTTGATGAGCAGGGAAATTTGGGCCACGCCCACGCCCAGCAATGCAGGCCCCATCAGGCGCAGGATGTTCAAGGTGGCGGGGTAGGTCCAGGCTTTCTTGACGGCGCGAGGCCGCACACCCAAACGGGGCAACAATCCCAACCGGGACAAGGCCGGAATCTGCACCGCCAACTGCAAAACACCCCCCACCATCACACCCACAGGCAAGGCATAAATGGCCTGCACGCCTTGCTTGGCCAACCACGGCGACAAAAACCAAGTGGCGGCGATCACGCTCACATTCAGCAGTACGGGCGTGGCCGCGGGCACGGCAAAACGCTTCCAAGTGTTCAAAATACCGGCCGACAAGGCCACCATGGACATGAAGGCGATGTAGGGAAACATCCAGCGCGTCATGTTGACAGCCGCACCGTAACCCCGTGCGTCTTGCTGCAAGCCACTGGCCAGCGCCCACACCAACCAAGGTGAGGCCAACACACCCAAGACCGACAAGGCCAGCACCGACCAGGCCAAGGCCGTGGCCACGCTGTCGATCACTTCCTTCGTGGCCTCGTCGCCATGCTGGGCGCGGCTGGCGGCCAGCACTGGCACAAAGGCCTGGCTGAACGCCCCTTCGGCAAACAGCCGGCGAAACAAGTTGGGAATGCGAAAGGCCACATTGAAGGCGTCGGTCAAGGCGCTGGCCCCAAACATGGACGCCATCAGCAGCTCGCGCACCAAACCCGTGACCCGGGAGGCCAGGGTAAAAATTGACACAACAGAAGCAGATCTAAGAAGGCTCACAGTGGGCGAGTGTAGCGGCCACTTCCCGGCATTCAGGCAATGCCATGGCTGCGTGACGGATTGAAACGCAGCCCCACCCTCGTGGTCTTCTGTAAGCGCCGGGCACCGTTTTCGGGTCTGCTAGAATGCTGGGTTCGCTGGACATCATCCTCAGACACTGAAAGAACTTATACATGGCATCCGCTAAACCCAAAAAGAAAAACCCCCGTCTTGCTTCTGGCCGTAAACGCGTCCGCCAAGACGTCAAAATCAATGCCGCGAACTCCTCGCTGCGCTCCAAATACCGCACTGCTGTGAAAAACGTCGAAAAGGCGGTCTTGGCAGGCGACAAGACCAAAGCCACCGAGTTGTTTGCCAAGATGCAAACCGTGGTAGACACCATTGCCGATAAGGGCATCTTCCACAAGAACAAGGCCGCTCGTGACAAGAGCCGCCTGAGCGCCAAAGTCAAGACTTTGGCTCTCGCCGCAGCCTGATCCGCTCCACCAGATCAACAGCCCGGCGAGGCTTGGTCCTCGCTGCCGTTTGAAACGGGTGCGCTGTCCGCGAACACTGAACCGCCTTGGTGCAAACCTTGGCGGTTTTTTCATGCCCTTTTGGCGGATGGACCAAGGCTGAGTTGGCGCTTTGCAGGGGCTGAGTTGGGGCCATCGCCGAGCTCCTCATGACTCGCTTCGCTCGTAAAAATCGTCACCCGGCGATGGCCCCAACTCAGCGGGGTTGATCCTGGCATCCATACCTTCAAGATCTCGGGACCCATAAAAAAACCGCCCTTGGGCGGTCGGTTCTTAGGTCTTATTTGGGTGGGGGTGGGTCGGGCAACAAACAGGCTTCGGCCACTTGCAAGCCGTTGTCGCGCGCAAAGTTCATCACGAAATCCCAAGCCATGACGTTGTGATCGCGCAGTTCGTGGTTCACGATCACGCACTTGACGCCAGCCAGCGTGGTGGGAATGCACCAGGGCGAATAACTCAGGTGGCTGCCGGGAACCGCGCCACCAGGGCGAAAGGGGCTCATTACGCCTGCCAGGCGTTCGGCCCAGTCGCTGGGTCTGAAAGGTTTGCCGTCCTGGGTGATGCCCTGGATGAAAACTTCTTTGGCGTTGTTGGAAACCATCGGATAGAGGTGTGAATCAGTTGGCCCCGCAAGGCGGGATCGCCACCCACGGGTTTACCCAAGTATTGTATCTTATATAAGACTTGAGACCTCCCCAAAACCCCTCGGCGCAAGGCTGAAATGAACTGGTCAGGCCCTGCCCTTTATGCCTCTAAAATCTGGTTTCAGCGGCCCTTCTTCGTTGGGCCGATTTTTATTTCAGGAGTTCACGCATGTCCGCTTTCATTGAAGCCGCCTCACCGCACACCATGAACACCTATGGCCGACTGCCGATCGCACTCAGCCATGGTCAAGGTTGCCGAGTCTGGGACGTCAATGGCAAGGCTTACCTCGACGCATTGGCCGGTATTGCCGTGAACACCCTGGGTCACAACCACCCCGACCTGGTGCCTGCGCTGCAGGACCAGCTGGCCAAAATGATCCACAGCTGCAACTACTTCCATGTGCCCAATGCAGAAGTGCTGGCGGCCAAGCTGGTGGAGCTGTCGGGCATGACCAATGTGTTTTTCTGCTGCACGGGCCTGGAGGCCAACGAAGCGGCCATCAAGCTGGCTCGCAAATACGGCCACGACAAGGGCATCGACAAGCCCGAAATCGTGGTTTATGAAAAAGCGTTCCATGGCCGCAGCATCGCCACCCTGAGCGCGACCGCCAATGAAAAGCTCAAAAAAGGCTTTGGCCCCATGCTCGAAGGCTTTGTGCGTGTGCCGGTCAACGACATCGAAGCCCTGAAAAAAGCGACCGAGGGCAACCCGAATGTGGTGGCGGTGTTCATGGAAACCATTCAGGGTGAAGGCGGCATCAACCCGATGCGCATCGAATACCTGCAGCAAGTGCGCGCTCTGTGCGACCAAAAAGACTGGCTGATGATGATCGACGAGGTGCAGTGCGGCATGGGCCGCACCGGCAAATGGTTTGCCCACCAGTGGGCAGGCATCGTGCCAGACGTCATGCCATTGGCCAAAGGCCTGGGCTCGGGCGTGCCGATTGGCGCGGTGGTGGCGGGCCCCAAGGCCGCCCAGATCTTTCAGCCCGGTAACCACGGCACCACCTTTGGCGGCAACCCGCTGGCCATGCGCGCCGGGGTCGAGACCATCCGCATCATGGAAAAAGACGGCTTGATGGCCAATGCGGCGCGGGTCGGCGACCATCTGCGCGCTGCCCTTGAAAAAGCCTTGGCGGGTGTACAGGGCGTCAAGGAAATCCGGGGCCAAGGCCTGATGCTGGGTGTGGAACTCGACCGCCCTTGCGGTGCCATTTGGACACGTGCCGCCGAAGCCGGTCTTTTGCTGAGCGTCACGGCCGACAGCGTGATCCGCTTGGTGCCGCCGCTGGTCATGACCGAAGCCGAGGCTGACGAAGTGGTCGCCATTTTGGCGCCTCTGATCAAAACTTTTTTGGCAGAAACCCCATGAGCAACGCACCAGCGCCCGTGCGGCACTACCTGCAATTCACCGACCTCACGGCCGATGAGTACGCGCATGTGTTTGCGCGCGCCGCCGAGATCAAACGCAAGTTCAAGGCCTACGAAAAATACCACCCGCTGGCCGACCGCACGCTGGCCATGATCTTCGAGAAAGCCAGCACCCGCACCCGCGTGAGCTTTGAAGCGGGCATGTACCAGCTCGGCGGCTCGGTGGTACACCTGACCACGGGCGACAGCCAGCTGGGCCGCTCCGAGCCCATCGAAGACAGCGCCCGTGTGATCAGCCGCATGACCGACATCGTCATGATTCGCACGTATGGCCAAGACAAGATCGTGCGCTTTGCCTCGCACTCGCGTGTGCCCGTCATCAACGGCCTGACCAACGAATTCCACCCCTGCCAGATCCTGGCCGACATCTTCACCTACATCGAACACCGTGGCTCCATCCAGGGCAAGGTGGTCGCCTGGGTCGGTGACGGCAACAACATGGCCAACACCTGGCTGCAAGCGGCCGAATTGCTGGGCTTCACGGTGCACTTGAGCACCCCCAGCGGCTACGAAGTCGATCAGGCCGTGGCCGGTTTGCGCAGCACAGACAGCTACAAAATATTCAAAGACCCCGAAGACGCCTGCCGGGGTGCAGACCTGGTCACCACCGACGTGTGGACCAGCATGGGCTACGAGGCCGAAAACGAGGCCCGCAAGAAAGCCTTTGCCGATTGGTGCGTGGACGAAGCCATGATGCAAGTGGCCCAGCCCGACGCCCTGTTCATGCACTGCCTGCCCGCGCACCGTGGCGAGGAAGTCAGCGCCGAAGTCATCGACGGCCCGCAATCGGTCGTCTGGGACGAAGCCGAAAACCGCATGCATGTGCAAAAAGCGCTTATGGAGTTTCTACTCTTGGGCCGGGTGAACAGTTGAAACAAAAGAAACCCTATGCTCGATCACATGACATTTCGGGTGCGTGACATACAGCGATGCAAACAGTTTTATGTCCGCGTCCTCAAACCACTAGGGTATCGACTTGCATACGAGGCCTTTCATGATGGCAACGTGTTGGGTTTCGCGTACTCCGATGTGACCCACCCCTCCGGCGAAAAAATAGACACCTGGTTTGTCGACGGCCCATCGCCATATGGTGGAGTTGATGCAACAGTCGGTTGCCATTTGTGCTGGAAAGCAACTAGTCGATCTGCAGTGGATGCATTCCATTTGGCGGCTCTGCAGGCCGGAGCAACTGACAACGGTGGACCGGGGTTGCGTCCGCACTATCACCCAAACTATTACGGTGCTTTTGTCATTGACCTCGAAGGCAACAACATAGAAGCGGTTTGCCATACGCCTGAATAATCCATGTCCAACTGCACCACCTGCGGCGCTTGCTGCGTGAGTTTTCGGGTGGACTTTTCCGTCTACGAATACGAAGAAGGCGGCGGTGATGTGCCCGCAGGTTTGGCCTCGCCCATCACCGAGCACACCTGCCGCATGCGCGGCACCGACCACAGCCCACCGCGTTGCGCCGCGCTCTATGGCAAAACGGGCGAAAAAGCGATTTGCGGCATCTACGAATGGCGGCCCTCCCCTTGTCGTGAATTTGAAGAAGGCAGCCCCGCTTGCGAACAAGCCCGGCGCCGACACGGCCTGCCAGCGCTGAACACCTGAATTTGACGCTTGTTGGAAATAACCGACACCACGGTTTTTTATGGGGTGCTACCTTCGCACACCATGAAAAAACTTTGGGATATATCCCCGCCTGTTGACGCGCACAGCCCGGTCTTTCCGGGCGACACGCCTTACACCCAGCAATGGGCGGCCACGCTGTCGGGCACCTGCCCGGTGAACGTGAGCGCCATCACACTATCGCCGCATGTGGGCGCACACGCCGATGCGCCGCTGCACTACGACCCGCACGGCGCGGCGGTGGGCGCGCTCGACTTGATGCCCTTTCTGGGCCGCTGCCGCGTCATCCATGCGCTCAACGCCAGCCCGCTGATCACCCTTGGGCACTTGCAACACGCGCTGGCCGAGCTGCCCCCACGGGTGCTGGTGCGCACTTACCGCCAGATGCCGCTCGCGCAGTTCGACACCCAGCTCACCGGCTTTGACCCCGCCTGCGTGCAGCACCTGGCCGACTTGGGCGTGCTGCTGATCGGCACCGACAGCGCCAGCATCGACCCGGCGGGCAGCAAGCAGCTGCCCAGCCACCAGGTGATCCGCCAACGCGGCTTGCGGGTGCTGGAGAACCTGCTGCTCGACGATGTGCCCGAAGGCGATTACGAACTGATCGCCCTGCCCCTCAAATTCATGACCGCCGACGCCAGCCCGGTGCGTGCGGTCTTGCGCGAACTTTAAGAACCATTCAGGGACAAACCACCATGATGAACCTCACCCCCACCCTGCCAGACTGCGAACTGCTGGACGCACAAGACCCACTGCGCGCGTTGCGTGATCAATTTGACCTGCCCCAAGGCGTGATTTATCTGGACGGCAACTCGCTGGGCGTGCTGCCCAAAACCGCCCCGGCCCGCGTCGCCCAGGCCGTCACTCACGAATGGGGGCAAGACCTGATCAAAAGCTGGAACACCGCAGGCTGGTTCACCCTGCCCCAGCGTGTGGGCGACAAAATCGCCCGCGTCATCGGCGCACAAGCGGGTGAAGTCGTTGCCGCCGACAGCACATCGATCAACCTGTTCAAAGTGCTGGCCGCAGCGCTGCACATCGCTGCTGCCGACCACCCGCACAAGAAAAAAATCGTCAGCGAACGCAGCAACTTCCCCACCGACCTTTACATCGCAGAAGCCCTGTGCCAAGAGCGCGGCTTCACGCTGCAATTGGTCGAAGCCGACGAGATCGCCGCCGCCCTGCAAGCCGATGTGGCGGTGCTGATGCTCACGCATGTGAACTACCGCACCGGAGCCATGCACGACATGCAGGCACTCACCGCGCAGGCTCATGCGCATGGCATCCTCACCGTGTGGGACCTGGCGCACAGCGCGGGCGCGGTGCCCGTGGACCTGAACGGCTCAGGGGCCGACTTTGCCGTGGGCTGCGGCTACAAATACCTGAACGGTGGCCCCGGTGCCCCGGCTTTTGTGTGGGTGCACCCGCAACACACTGACCGTTTCTGGCAGCCTCTGGCCGGATGGTGGGGCCATGCCGCACCGTTTGCATTCACCCCCGATTACCAACCCGCCCAAGGCATCACGCGCTACCAATGTGGCACCCAACCCATCCTGAGCCTCACCGCGCTCGATTGCGGCCTGGACACGATGCTGGCCGCCGAGCCACTGGGCGGCATGGCCGCGCTGCGCCAAAAGTCATTGGCGCTCACGGGCCTGTTCATGCAGCTGGTGCGCACGCGTCTGCACGGGCACGGCTTTGGCATCGCCACACCGGCTGAAGAGTCCCTGCGCGGCTCGCAAGTGAGCCTGACCCGCGCCGAAGGCGCTTATGCCATCGTGCAAGCCCTGATCGCACGCGGCGTGATCGGAGACTTCCGTGCGGGCGATGGCGGCTTGCACGCCGACATCCTGCGCTTTGGCTTCACACCGCTGTACATCGGCTATGCCGATGTGTGGCACGCGGCCGAGCACCTGTACCAGGTCATGCAAAGCGGCGAATGGCAAGACGCCCGCTTCGCCCAGAAAAACGCCGTGACCTGAAAGGCCAGTCATGAGTTCCTGCCCTTTCTCCGCCACCAACACAGCCAGCGCCAGCACAGCGCCCGGCGAGCGCATCGTGCAAGAAGAAAAAGCCCAGCTCGACTTTGACGGTCGCATGAGCTACGGCGACTACCTGCAGCTCGATGCAATCCTGAACGCGCAACAACCGCTCTCGCCCGACCACAACGAGATGCTGTTCATCGTGCAGCACCAGACAAGCGAACTCTGGATGAAGCTGATGCTGCACGAGCTGCGTGCCGCCATGCAAGGCATTGCAGCCGACGAACTGCCCGATGCGTTCAAAAAGCTCGCCCGCGTCAGCAAGATCATGGAGCAACTCGTGCACGCCTGGGACGTGCTGGCCACCATGACGCCGCCCGAATACAGCGCCATCCGCCCCTACCTCGCGCAGTCCAGCGGTTTTCAGAGCTGGCAATACCGCTGCATCGAGTTTGCGATGGGCAACAAAAACGCCGCCATGCTGCAGCCGCACGCACACCGCCCCGACCTGTCGGCCACCGTGCAGGCGGCCTACGAAGCGCCGTCGCTCTACGACGAATGCCTGCGCCTGTTGAAGCGGCGTGGCCTGGAGGTGCCGGACACCCACACCCACCGCGACTGGTGTCAGCCCTACCCGGCAAGCGTTGCGGTCGAAGACGCCTGGCTCGTGGTGTACCGCGACCCCAAACAACACTGGGACCTGTACCAACTGGGCGAAGAACTCACCGATCTGGAAGACGCTTTTCGCCTGTGGCGCTTTCGGCACGTCACCACAGTAGAACGCGTGATCGGCTTCAAACGCGGCACGGGCGGCACCGGCGGTGTGAGCTATTTGCGCAAGATGCTGGACACCGTGCTGTTTCCAGAAATCTGGACGCTGCGCACGCAGCTGTGAAACCGCTCAGTGCGCCTGTTCCCAATTCGGCCCAAAGCCCACCTCGGCCAGCAGCGGCACCTTCAGATCGGCCACACCGGCCATGATGCGCGGCACCTCGGTGCGCACCCACTCCACTTCTGACTCGGGCACCTCGAACACCAGTTCATCGTGCACCTGCATGATGACTTTGGTCGCCTTGCCTTGCTCGTCCAGCGCTTTTTGCACCGCGACCATGCTCAGCTTGATCAGGTCGGCCGCCGTGCCCTGCATGGGGGCGTTGATGGCGGCGCGCTCGGCCCCAGCGCGGCGTGGGCCGTTGGGGCTGTTGATCTCGGGCAGCACCAAACGGCGTCCAAACACCGTCTCGACATAACCCAGCGCCTTGGCCTGCTCGCGGGTGGCGTCCATGTAGTGCTTGACGCCCGCAAAACGCTCGAAGTAGCGGGTGATGTAGTTTTTGGCTGCGGTGTTGTCGATGGAGAGCGCCTTGGCCAGACCGAACGCGCTCATGCCGTAAATCAGGCCAAAGTTGATGGTCTTGGCGTAGCGGCGCTGCTCGCTGCTCACCGTGTCAGGCGTTGCGCCAAACACCTCGGCGGCGGTGGCCTTGTGCACGTCCAGACCTTCGTGGAAGGCTTTGAGCAAAGCCGGGTCATCGCTCAGGTGGGCCATGATGCGCAGCTCGATCTGGCTGTAGTCGGCACTCGCAATCACGCAGCCTGCGGGGGCCACAAAGGCCTCGCGCACCTTGCGGCCCTCGGCGGTGCGCACCGGGATGTTCTGCAAGTTGGGCTCGTTGCTCGACAGGCGGCCCGTCACCGCCACGGCCTGCGCGTAATGCGTGTGCACCCGGCCGGTGCGCGGTAAGGCCAGCTGCGCCAGCTTGTCGGTGTAGGTGCCCTTGAGTTTGGAAAGACTCCGGTGCTCCAGGATGCGGGCGGGCAGCGGGTAGTCTTCGGCCAGTTTTTCGAGCACTTCTTCATCGGTGCTGCGTGCGCCCGTGGCGGTCTTCTTGATGACGGGCAGGCCCAACTTGTCAAAAAAGATCTCGCCCAGCTGCTTGGGGCTGGCCAGGTTGAAGGGCTGACCTGCGATCTCATAAGCCTCGGTTTCGAGTTGCACAATCCGCTCGCCCAAGGCCTGGCTTTGCGCGGCCAGCGTGGGCGCGTCGATCCGCACGCCGTTGCGCTCGATGCGGTACAACGATTCGCTGGTCTGTATTTCCAGCTCGTACACGTATTTGAGCCCCGCATGGGCCGCGATCTGCGGCCACAGCGCCAGGTGCACGTCCAGGCACTGGTCCGAGTCTTCGCACGAGTAATGCGCGGCCTTGTCCACGTCCACCTGCGCAAACGGGATCTGGTGCGCACCTTTTCCGCACAAGTCTTCGTAGGTCACGCCACGGCGGCCCACATGGCGCTCTGCCAAGCTACTCAGGCCGTGCGGCTTGTGCACTTCCAGCACATAGCTCTCCAGCATGGTGTCGTGCGCGTAACCCTGCACTTCGATGCCGTGGTTGGCAAACACATGGCGGTCGTATTTGATGTTCTGACCCAGCTTGTGGCGGGCCGGGTTTTCCAGCCAGGGCTTGAACTTGGCCAGCACATCGGCCAACGGCAGCTGCTCAGGCGCACCCGGGCCGTTGTGGGCCAGCGGTATGTAAGCCGCTTCGCCGGGCGTGACGCTCAACGAAATGCCCACGATCTCGGCGCGCATGGCGTCGAGCGACGTGGTTTCGGTGTCGACGGCCGTGAGCGGCGCTTGCTCGATGCGGGCCAGCCATGTGTCGAACGCGGCCCAATCGAGCACCGTGTCGTATTTCAAATCGCCCTGCACGGCGCTGGCCGCGCTGTCCAAGGCGGGCAAGGCCGCAGGCTCTTCTTCTTGAGCCGAACCAAACAAATCGCCCATGCCCGTGTCCACCCCCCGACTTGGTGGCTTGGCCGTTTTGGCTTTGGGCGCGGGCGCAGGCACAGCCCCGCCCAGCGACTGCACCAAGCCCTTGAAGCCATAGGTTTGGTAAAAGTTGAGCAATTTGTCTTTGTCAGGCGCGTGCAGGTGCAGGCTGGCCAGCGATGGCAAATCGGGCACCCAGCCGTTCAGGTCGCAATCGGTTTTCATGGTCACCAGGGCGCGGCCCTTGGGCAGCCAGTCCACCGCCTGGCGCAGGTTCTCGCCCGCCACACCCTTGATGTCGTGGGCGTTTTCCATCAGCTTGTCGAGCGAGCCGTATTCCATCAGCCACTTGGCAGCCGTCTTGGGGCCCACCTTGGCCACGCCGGGCACGTTGTCCACCGTGTCGCCCACCAGGGTCTGGTAGTCGATCATGAGCGAGGGCGGCACGCCAAACTCGGCCGTCACGCCCGCCACATCGCGCACCTTGCCGTTCATGGTGTCGATGATGGTGATGTGCTCGTTGACCAGCTGGCTCAAATCCTTGTCGCCGCTCGACACCGTCACGGTGATGCCCTGCTGCGCGGCCACATGCGCCAAGGTGGCGATCACGTCGTCGGCCTCCACACCCGGCACATCCAGCACCGTCCAGCCCATCAGGCGCACCAGTTCGTGAATCGGCTCGATCTGCGTGCGCAAATCGTCGGGCATGGGGCTGCGGTTGGCCTTGTACTCGGGGTACAGCGCGTCGCGGAACGTTGGGCCTTTGGCATCGAACACGCAGGCGGCATAGACGGCGGGCACATCCTTGCGCAGCCGCTCCATCATGTTGATCATGCCGCGAATGGCCCCGGTGGCGGCACTCGTCGGGTCACCCGGCACGGCCCGCAGGTCGGGCATGGCGTGGAAGGCGCGGTACAGGTAGCTGGAGCCGTCGACCAGCAGCAAGCTGGGTTTCGTGGCGGATGGGCCCGTGTCGGGGGTGGTGTCAGGTGTGTTTTCGCTCATCCCTCGATTGTGCCCGCCCAAGACATCCCGGACGGCAGGATCAACCCGGAATCTCGGGCTCCACCAAAAGGGCCAGCTGCGCCAGCGACTCCTGCCACCCGAGGTAACACATCTCCAGCGGAATCGCGTCCGGAATGCCCGATTGCTCGATGCTGAGTTCGGTGCCACACAGCACGGGCGTGAGCCGCACGGTCACCTCCAGCACGCCCGGCAAATTCGGGTCTTCAAACTGGTCGGTGTAGCGAATCAGCGCATCGGGCACCAGTTCGAGGTACTCACCGCCAAAGGAATGGGCGTTGCCCGATGAAAAATGGTGAAACGACATGCGAAACGTGCCGCCCACCTGCGGCGCCATGTGGTGCACCTGACAGGTAAAACCATAAGGCGGCAGCCATTTGCTCATCGCTTCGGCTTCCAAAAAGGCCCGGTAGACCTTGTCTGGCGTGGTTTTGAGCACCCGGTGAAGGCGAACGGTGCGGTCGGACATGGGCAACTCCTGCATTCTTGTATGGAAAGGCATAAGTTAACACGCTGATGACACCTCAAGCGCCCCACCCTGCCCGCCTACAATCTCCTCTTTGTCCCTTTACAGGCCTCACTTCAGGCCACCGATTGCAACCATGGCGGTATTCACCGAAGTCTCTGAAGCCCAGGCCAACGGCCTGATGCAAGCCCTCAACTTGGGCGAGCTCACCGCTTTGCGCGGCATTGAGGGTGGGATTGAAAACACCAATTACTTCGCCACCTCCACCCAAGGTGAGTTTGTGCTTACCTTGTTTGAGCGCCTGACGCACGAGCAACTGCCGTTTTACCTCCTCCTGATGAAGCACCTGGCCGGTCGCGGCATCCCGGTGCCTGACCCAGCGGCCAACCGCAATGGCGATGTGCTGCACGCGCTGTGTGGCAAACCCGCCGCCGTGGTCAACAAGCTGGCGGGCAAAAGCCAGCTTCAGCCCCAGGCGGTGCACTGCGCGGCTGTGGGCGACATGCTCGCGCGCATGCACCTGGCGGGGGCCGACTACAACCTCAGCCAGCCCAATTTGCGTGGCCTGCCTTGGTGGAACGAGACCGTACCCGTGGTGCTGCCCCACCTCGATGCCCCCCAGGCGGCCTTGCTGCGCAGCGAGTTGGCCTACCAAAACCACATCGCCGAGGGTGCCGCCTACGCAGCCCTGCCCCGAGGCCCGGTGCATGCCGACCTGTTTCGCGACAACGTCATGTTTGACGGCGAGCAGCTGACGGGCTTTTTTGACTTTTACTTTGCAGGTGTGGACACCTGGCTGTTTGACTTGGCCGTGTGCCTGAACGACTGGTGCATCGACTTGCCCAGCGGGTTGCATGACGCCGAACGCGCCCAATCCATGGTTCAAGCCTACATCCGGGTGCGCCCCCTGTCGTCAGCCGAACGCGATTTGCTGCCTGCCCTTTTGCGGGCAGGGGCTTTGCGTTTTTGGATTTCGCGCCTGTGGGACTACCATCTTCCCCGCGAAGCGGCCATGCTCACCCCACACGATCCGACCCATTTCGAGCGCGTTTTGCGCGGTCGGGTGCAACAGCCCATTACCCTGTCCGACCTCGTCTGAACACCATGAACCTGCAAATCGTTCCCGCCAGTGCTGGCCTCAAGTGGGTCCGTCAGGGCATGCGCACCTTCTGGCGTCAGCCGCTGGCTTTGTCAGGCCTGTTCTTTTTATTCATGGCCACAGTTTCTGTGGTGTCCATCGTGCCCTTCATCGGCAGCGCTTTGGCGTTGATCGTTCTGCCCGCACTGACCTTGGGCATGATGGCAGCCACACAGACCGCGACCGAGGGCAAGTTCCCCATGCCCAGCGTGCTGTTTGTGGCCTTCAAAGCCGGACCGCACCGCAAGGCCATGCTCCATTTGGGTGGGCTGTACGCGCTGATCTTTTTGGTGGTCATGGGCGCGTCGGCCTTGGTCGACGGCGGCACCTTTGCCAAGGTGTATTTTGGGGGCCAAGCCATGACGCCCGAGGTGGTCACGACCGACTCGTTCCAGACGGCCCTGTGGGTGTCCATGCTGTTTTATGTGCCGCTGTCCATGATGTTCTGGCACGCACCCGCCCTCGTGCACTGGTATGGCCTGCCCGCTGTCAAAAGCCTGTTTTTCAGCTTTGTAGCCTGCTGGCGCAACCTCAAAGCCTTTGGGGTGTATGTGTTTGCCTGGGGCGTGGTTTTTATGTTGTCCGGCGTCCTGGCGCTGCTGATTGCCAGCCTCTTGGGCAATCCCGGCCTGATGACGGCCACCTTCATGCCCATGGCGCTGATGGTGGCGGCCATGTTTTTCAGCTCCATGCTGTTTTCAGTGAGGGACTGTTTCTCGACCGATGTCTACGACGAGCCGCCCGCCAGCGCGGATCGGCCCGATTAAAGAGCTGAGCGGCTCAGTGGTGGTGGCCGTGCGCACCATGTGCGTGGCGGTGCGTCACCTCATCGGCTGAGGCCGCCCGCACTTCCAACACCTTCAGGCTCAGCGTCAGGTGCTGCCCAGCCCAAGGGTGGTTGCCGTCCAGGATCACCTTGTCACCCTTGATTTTGAGCACGTTGAACACCTGCTCTTGCCCGTCAGGCGTGCGGCCGCGCAGCTGGCCACCCACTTTGACCCCAGGGGGAAACTCGCTCTTGGGGATGGTCTGCATCAGGCTCTCGTCGCGCTCGCCAAAGGCGTCGGCAGGCGTCAGCTTTAAAGTGGTGCTGAAGCCCACTTCCTGGCCTTCGAGCGCGGCTTCGATTTTGGGAAAGGTGTTGTCGTAGCCACCGTGCAAATACGAGGTGGGCTCGTTCGCCTTGTCCAGCAACTGGCCTTGGGCATTTGTCACTTTGTATTGCATGGTGACCACGGTGTCTTGGGTGATTTTCATGAGAACTTTCAGAAGAGGAATGGGTTTTAAACCACGGTGAGTTTGGCCACGCTCAGCGCGAGCCATTTCACGCCATGGCGCGGAAAGTTGACCTGAGCGCGGGCATCGGCGCCCACGCCTTCCACGGCCAAGACTTTGCCCTCGCCAAACTTGGTGTGGAAGACATTTTTACCTGCGGTAATGCCGTGCTCTGGCGCTGCTTTTTGCACCGGCACGGGCGGGCTTTTGTAGGTTTCGGTGCTCAGGCTGCTTTGGCCCCAGGCCGGACGGGCGTGGCGGTTTTGCGCCGGGGTCTGGCCCCAGGGTGAACCCGATCCACCCCCCGATCCGCCGCCGAACCCGCCAGCGCTGCCTGCACTGTGGCCGCCCAAATTGGCAAAGCCAGCGCCTTTGGGGGTGATCCACTTCAAGCATTCTTCGGGCAACTCTTCCAGAAAGCGGCTTTTGAGGTTGTAGCGGGTCTGGCCGTGCAGCATGCGTGTTTGCGAATGGCTGAGGTACAGGCGCTTGCGGGCGCGGGTGATGGCCACGTACATCAAGCGGCGCTCTTCTTCGAGGCCGTCAAAATCGTTCATCGCGTTCTCATGCGGGAACAGGCCCTCTTCCAGACCAGTGATGAACACCGCGTCAAACTCCAGGCCCTTGCTGGCGTGCACCGTCATCAGCTGCACCGCATCTTCACCGGCCTGCGCCTGGTTGTCGCCCGCCTCCAGAGATGCATGCGTCAAGAAAGCCGCCAGCGGGCTCATGATCACGCCGTCCTCGCTGAATTGGTCGACTGTGCCCAGGTCTGATGCGGGCGAAGCGCTCAAACCCTGGCTGGCTGGGCTTTGCGACAAAGCTTGCGGTAAGGCCACCGCACTGCGGCCAAAGCCTTCTTGCGTGACAAAGCTCTCGGCGGCGTTGACCAGTTCTTCCAAGTTTTCCACCCGGTCGGCGCCTTCTTTTTCAGCGCGGTAGTGGTTGACCAAGCCGGTTTTGTCCAGCACCAGGTCGATGATCTCGCGCAACGTGAGCCCTTCAGTCTGCTCGCGCAACACATCGACCATAGCCACAAAAGCCGCCAGATTCGCCCCGGCCTTGCCGGTGGTGGCGCTGACTGCATCATGAAGCGAGCAACCTGCGGCACGCGCCGCGTCCTGCAATTGCTCGATGCTGCGCGCCCCAATGCCGCGCGGCGGAAAGTTGACCACCCGCAAAAAACTGGTGTCGTCGTTGGGGTTCTCCATCAGGCGCAAGTAGGCCAGCGCGTGCTTGATCTCGGCGCGCTCAAAAAAGCGCAAACCGCCGTACACGCGGTACGGAAACCCGGCGTTGAACAGCGCGGTCTCCAGCACCCGGCTTTGCGCGTTGCTGCGGTACAGCAGGGCCACTTCTTTGCGCTCAAAACCGTCTTGCTTGACCAATTGGCGCAGCTCTTCGACCAGCCACTGCGCCTCGGCAAAGTCAGACGGCGACTCCACCACCCGCACCGGCTCGCCCGCACCTTGGTCTGTGCGCAGGGTTTTGCCCAAGCGGGTCTTGTTGTGGCTGATCAGGTGGTTGGCCGAGTCGAGGATGTTGCTGAAGCTGCGGTAGCTTCGCTCCAGCTTGATCTGGTGCTTGACCTGAAACTCGCGCACAAAGTCGGCCATACTGCCCACGCGCGCAC
>JAIXOZ010000091.1 GCA_027486495.1 Comamonadaceae bacterium
GCCAACACCGAAGTGTCGGATTTCGCGCCCAAGCTCTTCACCATGAAGATCAACCCCGAGAAAATCCGTGACGTGATCGGCAAGGGCGGCGCGACCATCCGTGCCCTGACCGAAGAAACCGGTTGCCAAATCAACATCTCCGAAGACGGCACGATCACGATTGCAGCGACCGACGGCGAGAAGGCCGACATTGCCAAGAAGCGCATCGAGCAGATCACCGCCGAAGTCGAAATCGGCAAGGTCTACGAAGGCCCAGTGACCAAGATCCTGGACTTCGGCGCCCTGATCAACTTGCTGCCCGGCAAAGACGGTCTGCTGCACATCAGCCAGATCGCCCACGAGCGCGTTGAAAAAGTGACCGATTACCTGAGCGAAGGTCAGATCGTCAAAGTCAAGGTCATGGAAACCGACGAAAAAGGCCGCATCAAACTGTCGATGAAGGCTTTGCTGGACCGTCCTGCCCAAGGCTAAATACCGTTGATTCGGGGGGTCGACGATCCCTCGACATCGTGTGGATGCAACATGAACGTCATTGAAATCCAAAGTTACGGCGCCCCCGAGGTGCTGGTGCCCGGCGCCCGTCCCGACCCTGTGGCCGGGGCAGGGGAGCTGCTCATCCGCGTTTCGGCAAGTGGCATCAACCGCCCCGACGTGTTGCAGCGCTTGGGCCACTACCCTGTGCCACCCGGTGCTTCGGACATTCCGGGCCTCGAGGTGGCGGGTGAGGTGGTGTCGGGCGACGCAGTGGCCATGGCCACTGCGGGTATTGCTGTAGGTGACCGCGTGTGCGCCTTGGTGGCTGGCGGTGGTTATGCACAGCTGTGCGTGGCCCCGGTGGCCCAGTGTTTGCCGGTGCCCAAGGGCCTGACGGACATCGAAGCCGCTTCGCTGCCCGAGACCTTCTTCACCGTGTGGAGCAATGTGTTTGACCGTGGTCATTTGCAAGCGGGTGAGACCTTGTTGATTCAGGGTGGCACCAGCGGCATCGGCGTCACGGCCATTCAGATGGCCAAGGCGGCCGGTGCCACGGTGATTGCCACGGCGGGTTCTGACGCCAAATGCCAGGCTTGCCTGGACTTGGGCGCAGACCATGCCATCAATTACAAAACCACCGATTTTGTGGTCGAGGCCAAGCGCATCACGGGTGGTGCAGGCGTGAATGTGATTTTGGACATGGTCGCAGGCGATTATGTGGCGCGTGAGGTCGAGGCCTTGGCCGAAGATGGCCGCTTGGTCATCATCGCGGTGCAAGGCGGCGTCAAGAGCGAGTTCAATGCTGGCATGGTCTTGCGCCGTCGCTTGACGATCACCGGCTCGACGCTGCGGCCGCGTCCGGTGGCGTTCAAGGCGGCTATTGCCCAATCCTTGCGTCAGACCGTTTGGCCTTGGATCGAATCGGGCCGCATCAAGCCGGTCATCCACGGCGTTTTTGGCGCGATGGAGGCGGGTGGTGGTTTGCACTCGGGCGCGGCTCAAGCACATGCCTTGATGGAAACGAACCAGCATGTGGGCAAGATTGTGGTGACCTGGTGATGACTGTGCGAAGCAAGTTGATGGTCGGTAACTGGAAGATGCATGGCAGCTTGGCGGCCAATGCGTTTTTGCTGTCAGACCTGTTGAGCGGCATGGGCGGCGTCAATTGCCTTGCTGCGGTGTGTGTGCCTGCAACTCATTTGGCGCAAGCTCAAAGTTTGTTGGTCGGCTCGGCCTTGGCCTTGGGTGCGCAAGATGTGTCGGCCCACGAATCGGGCGCTTACACCGGCGAGGTGTCGGCCGCGATGCTGCGCGATTTTGAGGTGCGTTATGTCATCGTGGGTCACTCGGAGCGTCGTCAGCTCCATGGTGAGACCGACATCGTTGTGGCTCACAAAGCCCAGCGTGCCTTAGCTGCGGGCATCACCCCCATTGTGTGCGTTGGCGAGAGTTTGTCCGAGCACGAGTCTGGGCAGACCGAGGCGGTGGTCAAGCGGCAGTTGGCGGCGGTGATCCACTCCAACGGCCACTGCATCAGCGAAATCGTGGTGGCTTATGAGCCCGTTTGGGCCATCGGCACCGGATTGACCGCCACACCCGAACAGGCGCAAGGAGTGCACGGCGTGCTGCGTGCTCAACTGCAAGCAGCCACGGCGCAGGCCGATCGCGTGTCGATTTTGTATGGCGGCAGCATGAATGCGGCCAACGCCGCCGACTTGTTGGCCCAGCCCGATGTGGATGGCGGCCTGATCGGTGGCGCGTCCCTCAAGGCGACTGATTTTTTATCCATGTTGAAAGCCGCTTCGCGCTGAGCTTTTCAATCCAGTTTTTATTTTTCGGAGCATTCAAATGAGCGTGATGTTGACCTTGATTTTGGTGGTTCAGATGTTGTCGGCTCTGGCCATGATTGGTCTGATCCTGATTCAGCACGGCAAAGGTGCTGACATGGGTGCGGCTTTTGGCAGTGGTGGTTCGGGCAGTTTGTTCGGTGCCACAGGTGGTGCGAACTTCATGTCGCGCACTACGGCCGTGTTGGCAGTCGTGTTCTTTGTGTGCACATTGGCCTTGGCTTATTTCAGCAATCTTTCGCCCACCTCGTCGGGCAGCGTTCTCGAGGGCGCTGCTGTGACTGCTCCAGCAGTGGTGGACAGCAGCCCCGCTGCGCAAATTCCCGGCAACGCCCCCGTGGCCAAACCCGACAACAGCGTCCCTCCGGTCCCTGTGAAGTAAAACGCCGGGCAGTCAGCGGTCATGCAACTTTGCTGCTATGCACAATTTTCCGGGTTTGAGCCGGGAAATAGCCTTTTTTCCGAGGTAAAATAAGAGTCTGTACAGCAAGCAATACGCACTGAAGGTGCACCTCATGCAAGCTGTTCATGTGTATCCAGCCGTCGTGGTGAAATTGGTAGACACGCTATCTTGAGGGGGTAGTGGCGAAAGCTGTGCGAGTTCGAGTCTCGCCGACGGCACCAGACAAACGCAAGCGCTCGGGCTCAAGGCTTGGGCGCTTCAATCGGTCATTAACCGGCAGTCACCAAATGAACCTCGAACAGTACCTTCCGATTCTCTTGTTCATTTTGGTCGGCGTTGCTGTCGGCATCATTCCCCAGGTTTTGGGCTACATCCTCGGCCCCAACAGACCTGACGCGGAAAAAAATTCCCCCTACGAATGCGGCTTCGAAGCCTTCGAAGATGCCCGCATGAAGTTCGATGTGCGCTACTACCTTGTGGCCATCCTGTTCATTTTGTTCGACCTGGAAATCGCTTTCCTGTTCCCTTGGGCCATTGCACTCAAGGAGGTGGGTATGGCTGGTTTTGTGGCCGTGGTGATTTTTCTGACCATTTTGGTCGTTGGTTTTGTCTACGAGTGGAAAAAAGGCGCCCTTGACTGGGAATGACCTTTCGCACTGACAACAACATTGAGCCTGCTTGAGGAAAAAAAATGATTGAAGGCGTGATGAAAGAGGGCTTCATCACCACGAGTTATGACTCTGTGGTGAACTGGGCCAAAACCGGCTCACTCTGGCCCATGACCTTTGGTCTGGCTTGCTGTGCAGTCGAAATGATGCATTCGGCCGCTGCCCGTTATGACTTGGGCCGCTTTGGTGCCGAAGTGTTCCGCGCCAGCCCAAGGCAGGCCGACCTCATGATCGTTGCCGGTACCCTGTGCAACAAAATGGCACCGGCCCTGCGCAAGGTGTACGACCAGATGTCCGAGCCGCGTTGGGTGATCTCCATGGGCTCTTGCGCCAATGGTGGTGGTTATTACCACTACAGCTACTCGGTGGTGCGTGGTTGTGACCGCATCGTGCCGGTGGATGTGTATGTGCCGGGCTGCCCGCCCACTGCCGAAGCGCTGATCTACGGCATCATCCAGCTGCAGCAAAAAATCCGCCGCACGCACACCATTGCGCGTGCTTGAAGGGAATGACGATGACCGATTTCGCCATTCGCCCCGAAGACCTGCAAGACACTTTGGCTGCGGCCCTGGGTGAGCATGCCCAGAAGATCACTCTCGCTTTGGGCGAGGTGACGGTGCATGTCGCTGCAGTGCACTACAGCAGCGTGATGCACACCCTGCGTGATGCGCCGGGCTGCCAATTTGAACAACTCGTTGATTTGGCAGGCCTTGATTACTCGGCCTACCGCGAAGTGGGGACCGATGGCCCTCGTTTTGGTGTCACGGTGCATTTGCTGTCGGTGAGCCTGAACCAGCGTGTGCGTGTCAAAGTGCTGTGCCCTGATGACGATCTGCCTTTGGTGGATTCGGTCAACGAGATTTGGAACTCGGCCAACTGGTACGAGCGCGAAGCCTTTGACCTGTATGGCATCGTGTTCGAAGGCCACAACGACCTGCGCCGCATCCTGACCGACTATGGTTTCATCGGTCACCCCTTCCGCAAGGACTTCCCCTTGTCGGGTCACGTCGAGATGCGCTATGACGCCGAGCGTCAGCGCGTGATTTACGAGCCTGTGAGCATCGAACCCCGTGAAATCACGCCACGCATCATCCGTGAAGAACACTACGGAGGCCTGAACTGATATGGCCGAAATCAAGAATTACACCCTGAACTTTGGCCCTCAGCACCCTGCTGCGCACGGTGTGTTGCGCCTGGTGTTGGAGTTGGACGGTGAGGTCGTGCAACGCGCCGACCCGCACATCGGCTTGCTGCACCGCGCCACTGAAAAACTGGCCGAGCACAAAACCTACATCCAGTCGCTGCCTTACATGGACCGCCTGGATTACGTGTCGATGATGTGCAACGAGCACGCTTACTGCCTGGCGATTGAAAAAATGCTGGGCCTTGAAGTGCCCATGCGCGCGCAGTACATCCGCGTGATGTTCTCCGAAATCACCCGCATCCTGAACCACCTCATGTGGCTGGGTTCACACGGCAACGACTGCGGCAGCTCGACCATCCTGATCTACACCTTCCGTGAACGTGAAGACCTGTTTGACATGTACGAGGCCGTATCGGGTGCCCGCATGCATGCGGCTTACTTCCGCCCTGGGGGGGTGTACCGCGACTTGCCGGACAGCATGCCGCAGTACAAAGTCAGCAAAATCAAGAACGCCAAGGCGATTGAGCAGCTGAACAAAAATCGCAATGGTTCCTTGCTGGACTTCATTGATGACTTCACGCAACGCTTCCCCAAGTGCGTGGATGAATACGAAACCCTTCTGACCGACAACCGCATCTGGAAACAACGCACGGTGGGCATCGGCGTCGTGCCGCCAGAGCGCGCCCTGAATTTGGGCATGACTGGCCCCATGCTGCGTGGCTCCGGCTTCGCTTGGGATTTGCGCAAAAAGCAACCGTACGACGCCTACGACCAAGTCGAGTTCGACGTGCCTGTGGGCAAGACCGGTGACAGCTACGACCGCTATTTGGTCCGTGTGCAAGAGATGCGTGAATCCAACCGCATCATCCAGCAGTGCGTGAAGTGGCTGCGCGCCAACCCCGGTCCCGTCATCACCGACAACCACAAGGTGGCACCGCCTGCGCGTGAAGGCATGAAATCCAACATGGAAGACTTGATCCACCACTTCAAGCTCTTCACCGAAGGTTTCCATGTGCCGGAAGGCGAGGCTTACGCTGCCGTTGAACACCCCAAAGGCGAATTCGGCATTTACATGGTGAGTGACGGTGCCAACAAGCCTTACCGCCTCAAAATTCGCGCCCCGGGCTTTGCCCATTTGGCCACCCTCGATGAAATGGCCCGTGGCCACATGCTGGCCGACGCGGTCGCCATCATCGGGACCATGGACATCGTTTTTGGAGAGATTGACCGATGATCTCTGAGTCAACCAAAGCACGCTTTGCGCGTGAAGTTGCCAAGTTCCCTGCAGACCAAAAGCAGTCGGCCGTCATGGCCTGCCTGTCGATCGTTCAGCAAGAACAAGGCTGGGTCAGCCCCTACAGTGAGCAGGTCGTGGCCGAGGTGTTGGGCATGCCGGTGATGGCGGTGCACGAAGTCACGACCTTCTACAACATGTACAACCAAAAGCCGGTGGGCAAGTTCAAGTTGAACGTCTGTACCAACCTGCCTTGCCAGTTGCGCGGCGGTGCTCAGGCACTCGCCCATCTGGAGCACAAACTCGGCGTGCATGCCGGTGAAACCACGGCCGATGGTTTGTTCACTTTGCAGCCCAGCGAGTGCCAAGGCGCGTGCGCCGATGCGCCGGTGTTGCTGGTCAATGACCGCCACATGTGCAGTTTCATGAGCCATGAAAAATTGGACCAACTCGTCGACAGCCTGAAGAAAGCCGAGGCCGCCTGATGAAAGTCGAACAAATCCTGAGCCAATTCCAAGCCACGGGCGTGGAAAGCTGCTTCCATGACCGCCACATCAACCCGCAAATTTATGCAGGTCTGAATGGCAAGAACTGGGGCATCCAAGATTACGAAGCACGTGGTGGCTATGCGGCCTTGCGCAAAATTTTGGGCAAAGACGGTGCTGAGCCCAATGCTGAGACCGGCGTTGCGGGCATGACCCAAGACCAGGTGATCGCCACCGTCAAAGAGTCGGGCCTGCGCGGTCGCGGCGGTGCGGGTTTCCCCACGGGCCTCAAGTGGAGCTTCATGCCCCGCCAGTTCCCCGGTCAAAAGTATTTGGTGTGCAACTCGGACGAAGGCGAGCCGGGTACATGCAAAGACCGCGACATCATGGAGTACAACCCCCATACGGTGATCGAAGGCATGATCATCGCGGCTTATGCCATGGGCATCAGCGTGGGTTACAACTACATCCACGGCGAAATTTTCCACACCTACGAGCGCTTTGAAGCCGCCCTCGAAGAAGCCCGTGCCGCAGGCTATTTGGGTGACAACATCATGGGCAGCACGTTCAGCTTTCAGCTGCACGCGTCCCATGGTTTTGGTGCTTACATCTGCGGCGAAGAAACCGCTTTGCTCGAATCGCTGGAAGGCAAAAAAGGCCAGCCCCGCTTCAAGCCGCCGTTCCCAGCCAGTTTTGGCCTGTACGGCAAGCCCACCACCATCAACAACACCGAAACATTCGCTGCAGTGCCTTGGATCATCCGCAACGGTGGCCAGGCGTATCTGGAGTGCGGCAAGCCCAACAACGGCGGCACCAAGATCTTCTCAGTCAGCGGTGACGTGGAGCGTCCCGGCAACTACGAAGTGCCCATGGGCACGCCGTTTGCCAAGCTGCTCGAACTGGCTGGTGGTGTGCGCGGGGGGCGCAAGCTCAAAGCGGTGATCCCTGGCGGCTCGTCTTCGCCCGTGATTCCTGCCGATTTGATGATGACGCTCACCATGGACTACGACAGCATCGCCAAAGAGGGCGGTTCGATGTTGGGTTCGGGTGCGGTGATCGTCATGGACGAGACACGTTGCATGGTCAAAGCCTTGGCTCGACTGTCTTACTTTTACTCGCACGAGTCTTGCGGCCAATGCACCCCTTGCCGCGAAGGCACAGGTTGGCTCTGGCGCATGGTGGACCGCATTGAACACGGCCAAGGCCGTGCCAGCGACATCGACATGCTCGACAGCGTGGCCGGCAACATCATGGGCCGCACGATTTGCGCCTTGGGTGATGCAGCGGCCATGCCGGTGCGCGGCATGCTCAAGCATTTCCGTCACGAATTTGTACACCTCATCGAGCACAAGACCTCCATGGTCAGCGCCGATGCAACAGCGGTGAAGACCCATGGTTGAAATAGAACTCGACGGTCAGAAAGTGGAAGTTGCCGAAGGCAGCATGGTCATGCATGCCGCTGAAAAAGCCGGCACCTACATTCCCCATTTCTGCTACCACAAGAAACTCTCCATCGCGGCCAACTGCCGCATGTGCTTGGTTGAAGTTGAAAAAGCCCCCAAGCCGATGCCAGCCTGCGCCACGCCCGTGACGCAAGGCATGATCGTGCGCACCAAGAGCGACAAGGCCATTGCGGCTCAAAAGTCGGTCATGGAGTTTTTGCTGATCAACCACCCCCTGGATTGCCCCATCTGCGACCAAGGCGGTGAGTGCCAGTTGCAAGACCTGGCCGTGGGTTACGGCGGCAGCACCTCTCGCTACGAAGAAGAAAAACGTGTCGTCTTCCACAAGGAGGTCGGACCGCTCATCTCCATGGAAGAGATGAGCCGATGCATCCACTGCACACGCTGCGTGCGCTTCGGTCAAGAAGTGGCCGGTGCCATGGAGCTGGGCATGTCCCACCGTGGTGAGCATGCCGAGATCGAAACCTTCCTGGGCCAGACGATCGACTCCGAGTTGTCGGGCAACATGATCGACATCTGCCCTGTGGGTGCTTTGACCAGCAAGCCTTTTCGCTACCATGCCCGCACTTGGGAGCTGTCGCGCCGCAAGTCTGTGGCAGCACACGATTCCTCTGGCGCCAACCTGATCGTGCAGGTCAAGAACAACCAGGTCATGCGTGTCGTGCCCCTGGAAAACGAAGATGTCAACGAATGCTGGATTGCTGACCGCGACCGTTTCTCTTATGAAGCCTTGAACAGTGCCGACCGCCTGACACGCCCCATGCTCAAGCAGGGTGGCGAGTGGAAAGAAGTCGATTGGCAAACCGCTCTGGAATACGTGGCCAATGGCTTGCGCAACATCCAACGCGACCACGGTGCCAACAGCATGGGCGCTTTGGTCAGCCCACACAGCACCGTCGAAGAGTTGTACTTGGCTGGCGCTTTGATGCGCGGCCTGGGCTCTGACAACATTGATCACCGTCTGCGCAACGCCGAATTCGGTGCAGCCGAAGGCGTGCGCACCTTGGGCACCTCCATTGCATCACTGAGCACATTGCAGCGCGTGCTGGTCGTGGGTTCCAACCTGCGCAAGGACCACCCGCTCTTTGCGCTGCGTGTGCGCCACGCCGTTCGCCATGGCGCTCAGCTGAACGTGATCACCGACTCCACAGCCTTCAGCCACGCCGATGTCTGGGCCATGCCTGTGACCAACGCGGTGGTGACCGAGGCGTTTACCTGGGCGCAAACTCTGGCAGATTTGGCCGTGGCCATTGCCGCCGAAAAAGGCGTGGACGCACCGTGCGCTGGCACGGCGACTGCGCAGGCTCAAGCCATGGCCAAGTCCCTCTTGGGTGGCGAGCGCAAGGCCATCTTGCTGGGCAATGCCGCTGCGCACCATGGCAATGCCTCGACCTTGTTGGCTTTGGCCAATTGGATTGGCGCACAAACCGGTGCCAGCGTGGGTTACCTGACCGAAGCGGCCAATACCGTGGGTGCGCAGTGGGCAGGTGCCCAGCCCCAAACGGGTGGCAAGCACGCAGGCCAAATGTTGGCCGGCGGCCTCAAAGCGGCCCTCTTGCTCAACACCGAACCCGAGTTCGACAGCGCAGCAGGCGCTGCTGCCTCCAAAGCCCTGGGTCAGGCCGAGATGGTTGTCACGCTCAGCCCTTTCAAGGCCAACATGGCCTTCAGCGACGTGCTCTTGCCCATCGCGCCGTTCACCGAAACCTCGGGCAGTTTTGTCAATGCCGAGGGGCGCTTGCAAAGCTTCCATGCCGTGGTCAAACCTTTGGCTGAAACCCGCCCTGCCTGGAAAGTGCTGCGTGTGCTGGCCAATCTGCTCGACATCCCGGGCGTCTCCTTCGAGACCTCTCAAGATGTGTTGGCCCGTGCCACGGCCCAGCCCCTGGCGCCATCGAACACCACGCGTGCCGCAATCAACCTGACGGGCACCACCACACCCGCGCCGTCGGTCGCCTCGATTTACCAGCTTGATGGCATCGTGCGCCGTGCGCCTTCACTGCAGCTGACCGCTGACGCTCGCCAGGAGGTGACCCCATGATTGACGCGTTGTACAACGGCGGCCTGAATTTGGTCGCGGCCAGCTGGTGGGCCACCATGGTTTGGCCTGTTTTGTGGATCTTGATCAAAATCGTTGCGATCCTTGCACCGTTGATGGGTGCGGTCGCTTACCTGACGCTGTGGGAGCGCAAGCTTTTGGGCTTCATGCAAGTGCGCCACGGCCCCAACCGCGTGGGCCCCATGGGTTTGCTGCAGCCCATTGCCGATGCGCTCAAGCTCCTGACCAAGGAATTGATCAACCCCACAGCGGCCAGCACCGGCTTGTTCCGCTTGGGCCCGATCTTGGCCATCATGCCGGCCTTGGCCGCCTGGGTGGTGATTCCCTTTGGCCCCGAGCAGGCGCTGACCAACATCAACGCGGGTTTGTTGCTGGTGATGGCGATCACTTCAATTGAGGTTTACGGCGTGATCATTGCGGGTTGGGCCTCCAACTCCAAGTACGCCTTCTTGGGTGCACTGCGTGCTTCGGCCCAAATGGTGAGCTACGAAATCGCCATGGGCTTTTGCTTCCTGGTGGTCTTGATGGTCTCTGGCAGCATGAACTTGACCGAAATTGTTCTGGCGCAAGGCAAGGGTGCAGCGGCCGACATGGGTCTGAGCTTCTTGTCCTGGAACTGGTTGCCCCTGTTGCCGATTTTCTTGGTTTATTTGATCTCTGGTGTGGCTGAAACCAACCGTCACCCGTTTGACGTGGTTGAAGGCGAAGCCGAGATTGTGGCCGGTCACATGGTCGAGTACTCGGGCATGGGCTTTGCCATCTTCTTCTTGGCCGAATACGCCAGCATGTGGCTCGTCTCCATTTTGGCCGTGATCATGTTCTTGGGCGGCTGGTTGTCGCCCATCGACCACGCCTTGTTCAACGCCATTCCTGGCTGGATCTGGCTGGGCTTGAAGACCTTCCTGGTCGTGTCCATGTTCATCTGGATTCGAGCCACCTTCCCGCGCTTCCGTTACGACCAGATCATGCGTCTGGGCTGGAAGATTTTCATCCCGGTCACCTTGGTGTGGCTGCTGGTGGTGGGCGCTTGGTTGCACTCCCCCTGGAACATCTGGCTTTGA
The DNA here is from genome assembly GCA_027486495.1 of Comamonadaceae bacterium. GTDB lineage: Bacteria > Pseudomonadota > Gammaproteobacteria > Burkholderiales > Burkholderiaceae_C > Limnohabitans_A. The sequence continues at coordinate 10,839 of JAIXOZ010000091.1, forward strand.
GCGGTGAAGACCATGACAACAATGACTGCCTCTTCTTTCTCCATCAAGGACTTCCTCAAGAGCTTCATGCTCGTGGAGTTGTTCAAGGGCATGGCCCTGACCGGACGCTACGCTTTCGCCCGCAAGGTGACGGTGCAGTTCCCGGAAGAAAAAACACCTCAATCTCCGCGTTTTCGCGGCCTGCATGCCCTGCGCCGTTATGACAACGGTGAAGAGCGCTGCATCGCCTGCAAACTCTGCGAAGCCGTGTGCCCCGCGATGGCCATCACGATCGAAGCCGGCCAGCGCGCTGACGGTTCGCGCCGCACGACACGCTACGACATCGACCTGACCAAGTGCATCTTTTGCGGCTTTTGCGAAGAAAGCTGCCCGGTGGACTCCATTGTCGAGACACACATTTTTGAATACCACGGTGAAAAACGCGGTGACCTGTATTTCACCAAGGACATGTTGCTGGCCGTGGGCGACCGTTACGAAAAAGAGATCTCCGCGGCCCGTGCCGCAGACGCTCCCTACCGTTGAACGCAGCCCAGTCCTGAACACTTAAAAAGACAGACTTATGGACTTCAAGACCGGTTTCTTCTACCTCTTTTCGGTGGTGCTGCTGTTTGCAGCCTTCCGGGTGGTGACCGCGCGCAACCCCGTGCACGCGGTGCTGTACCTCATGCTGGCTTTCTCGCAAGCTTCGGCTTTGTGGTTCTTGCTCAATGCCGAATTCCTGGCCATCTTGCTGGTGCTGGTATACCTCGGCGCGGTGATGGTGCTTTTCCTGTTCGTGGTGATGATGCTGGACATTGGCATGGACACCGTGCGAAAAGGCTTTTGGAAAAACTTCCCGCTGGCGGCCACCTTGGGTGCCATCGTGGCCCTCGAAATGGCCGCAGTGTTGTTGTCAGGTTTCCGCACATCCGAAGCACCTGCCATGGCCGCGGGTGCTGTCCAAGTTGACAACGCCAAGGCCTTGGGCATTTTGCTTTACACCGAATACCTGATGCCGATCCAGATCGCTGCGGCCATTTTGCTGGTGGCCATGATTGCGGCGATTGCCCTGACCCTGCGTGAGCGCAAGGACAGCAAGGCGATTGACCCCTCCATTCAGGTCCGTGTGCGTGCGGCCGACCGCATGCAGGTGGTCAAGATGGCTGCGACCCAAGCGGCGCCTGCCCCTGTTGCGCCCACTGAAGCAGCCGCTGAAGAGGTGAAGAAATGATGACACTGACCCTGGGACACTACCTGTCGCTCGGCGCGATGCTCTTCGCATTGTCCGTGATCGGCATCTTCCTGAACCGCAAGAACCTGATTGTCTTGCTCATGGCCATCGAGTTGATGCTGCTGGCCGTGAACATGAATTTTGTGGCCTTCTCGCACTACCTGGGCGACATGCACGGGCAAGTGTTCGTCTTCTTCATTCTCACTGTGGCCGCGGCCGAATCGGCCATTGGCCTGGCCATCTTGGTGCTGTTGTTCCGCAACCAGCGCAACATCAACGTGGACGAACTCAATTCGCTCAAGGGTTAACAAGAATATGAGTCAAACCCTCAATGCCAGCACCCTGCTGGCCATCCCCCTGGCCCCTCTGGTGGGCTCTTTGCTGGCCGGTATTTGGGGCACCCAATTCGGCGGCAATTGGATTGGCCGCCGTCTCTCGCACAGTTTCACCATTTTGGGTGTGCTCGTGGCTTTCATCCTGTCGGCCATGACGCTCAGCAGTGTCTTGGGCGGCGCACGTTTCAACGAAAGCATCTACACCTGGATGGTGGTCGGTGGCCTGAAGATGGAAATCGGCTTCATGGTCGACAGCCTCACGGCCATGATGATGTGTGTCGTCACCTTCGTGTCGCTCATGGTGCACATCTACACCATCGGTTACATGGACGAAGACGAAGGCTACAACCGCTTTTTTGCCTACATCTCGCTGTTTACTTTCTCCATGCTGATGCTCGTCATGAGCAACAACTTGCTGCAACTGTTCTTCGGCTGGGAAGCGGTGGGTTTGGTGTCTTATTTGCTGATCGGCTTTTGGTACAACAAACCCACCGCGATTTTTGCCAACATGAAGGCCTTCTTGGTCAACCGTGTGGGTGACTTTGGCTTCATCATCGGCATTGGCCTGATTGCGGCTTACACCGGCACACTCAACTACACCGAGCTGTTTGCCAAAGCCAACGAATTGGCCGCCATCGATTTCCCTTGGTACATCTTTGGCATGGACGCGATGCTGATCACCGTGATCTGCATTTGCCTCTTCATCGGCGCCATGGGCAAGTCGGCCCAGTTCCCGCTGCATGTGTGGTTGCCTGACTCCATGGAAGGCCCCACACCGATTTCCGCCCTGATCCACGCCGCCACGATGGTGACCGCAGGTATCTTCATGGTGGCGCGCATGTCACCGCTGTTTGAGTTGTCTGAATCGGCCTTGAACTTCATGATGGTGATCGGCTCGATCACTGCACTGTTCATGGGCTTTTTGGGCATCATCCAAAACGACATCAAACGTGTGGTGGCTTATTCCACCTTGTCTCAGCTCGGTTACATGACGGTGGCTTTGGGTGCTTCGGCTTATTCGGTGGCGGTGTTCCACCTGATGACCCACGCGTTCTTCAAAGCCTTGCTTTTCTTGGGTGCGGGTTCCGTCATCATGGGCATGCACCACAACCAGGACATCCGTTACATGGGTGGCTTGCGCAAGTACATGCCCATCACCTGGATCACGTCTTTGCTGGGTTCGCTGGCCTTGATCGGCACGCCCTTGTTCTCGGGGTTTTACTCCAAGGACAGCATCATCGAGGCCGTGCACCTCAGCAACTTGCCTGCCGCTGGCTTTGCCAACTTTGCGGTGTTGGCCGGTGTGTTCGTCACGGCTTTCTATTCGTTCCGCATGTATTTCTTGGTCTTTCATGGCCAAGAGCGTTACGACCAGAACCCTGACGCACACCACGGCCACGATGACCACCACGGTCATGATGACCACGGCCATGACAAACCCCACGAGTCGCCTTGGGTGGTGACGGTGCCGCTGATCTTGTTGGCGATTCCTTCGGTGGTGATTGGCTTCATGACGATCGTCCCCATGCTGTACGGCGACTTTTTCAAAGACGTCATCTTCATCGACGCCGTCAAGCACCCTGCCATGCAGCAGTTGGGTCAGTTGTTCCACGGCCCTGTGGCCATGGCGGTCCACGGTCTGAGCATGCCACCGTTTTGGCTGGCTTTGGCGGGTGTGGTGACCGCTTGGTACATGTACCTGGTCAACCCCAAGGTGCCAGCCTTCTTTGCCCGCGCGCTGCGTCCGCTGATCGTGGTCATGGAGAACAAGTACTACATGGACTGGATCAACGAAAACATTCTGGCCAAGGGCGCTCGCGGTCTGGGCCTGAGTCTGTGGAAGGTGGGCGACCGCGCCATCATCGACGGCTTCTTTGTGAACGGCTCCTGGAAAGTGGTGGGTCTGGTCTCCGGCGTGGTGCGCTGGTTCCAGTCGGGTTTCTTGTACCACTACGCCTTGGTGATGATTTTGGGTGTGTTCGTGCTGATGACGTATTTCGTCTGGCTCGCTTAACAGTTTTGAGGACGAGATAAAAATGGGATTGTTAAGCCTTGCCATCTGGATGCCGATTGCTTTCGGTGTCGTCTTGCTGGCCTTTGGTCGCGACAGCCAAGCGGGCGCGGTGCGCTGGTTGGCGCTGGTCGGTGCCATCGCCAGTTTCGCGGTCACGCTGCCCTTGATTTCGGGCTTTCAGCTCGGCACCTCGGCCATGCAGTTTGCCGAAAAAGCCATGTGGTTCGAGCGCTTCAATGTGCACTACCACTTGGGCGTGGACGGCATCTCGCTGTGGCTGGTGCCGCTGACGGCCTTTATCAACGTGGTGGTGGTCATTGCGGGCTGGGAAGTCATCACCCGCAAGGTCAACCAGTACATGGCCGCCTTCTTGATCCTGTCGGGTCTGATGATTGGCGTGTTTTGTGCGCTCGATGGCATCTTGTTCTACGTCTTCTTTGAAGCGACCTTGATCCCGATGTACCTGATCATTGGTATCTGGGGCGGTCCGAACAAGATTTACGCGGCTTTCAAGTTCTTCTTGTACACCTTGCTCGGCTCTTTGCTGATGCTGATCGCACTGATCTATCTCTACGTGACTTCGGGCGGCAGCTTTGACATTCTGGCCTGGCACAAGCTGCCCTTGTCGGGCACGGTGCAGACCTTGTTGTTCTTTGCCTTCTTTGCGGCTTTTGCCGTCAAGGTGCCCATGTGGCCGGTGCACACCTGGTTGCCCGATGTGCACGTTGAAGCGCCTACAGGCGGCTCCGCTGTGCTGGCGGCCATCATGCTCAAGCTGGGCGCTTATGGTTTCTTGCGCTTCTCGATGCCCATCGCCCCCGATGCGGCCCGCGAGTGGGGCATGTTGATCCTGGTGCTGTCTCTGGTGGCCGTGATTTATGTGGGCTTGGTCGCCATGGTGCAGCAGGACATGAAAAAGCTGGTGGCTTATTCGTCAGTCGCGCACATGGGTTTTGTGACTTTGGGCTTCTTCATCTTCAACCCGCTGGGCGTGTCCGGTGGCCTTGTGCAAATGATCGCGCACGGCTTTGTCTCGGCCGCCATGTTCCTGTGCATCGGCGTTTTGTACGACCGCGTGCACTCGCGTGAGATTGCCAGTTACGGTGGCGTGGTCAACACCATGCCCAAGTTTGCCGCTTTTGCCCTTCTGTTTGCCATGGCCAATGCCGGTTTGCCGGGCACTGCTGGTTTTGTGGGCGAGTGGATGGTCATTTTGGGGGCCGTCAAATTCAACTTCTGGATCGGCCTGTTGGCCGCCTCGGCCCTGATCTTTGGCGCGGCTTACACCTTGTGGATGTTCAAGCGCGTGTACCTGGGCCCTGTCACCAACGACGATGTCAAGGGACTCGCCGACATCAATGCCCGTGAATTCCTGATGCTCAGCCTGCTGGCCGTGGCCGTGCTCTACATGGGCATTTACCCCAAACCTTTCACCGATGTGATGGATGCATCGGTGATGGACTTGCTCAAGCACGTGGCCGTGTCCAAGCTGCCTTGATCGGCATGGGCCTGTACGTTTCGCCTGAATAGAACAATTGAGAGAACACAGATGATGGACAACTCCAGCTGGATGACGATGTATCCGGAGATCGTGTTGCTGGTCATGGCCTGCGTGGTAACGCTGGCCGACCTCTACGTGAAAAGCCCCAAGCGCACGGCCACCTATGTGCTGACGCTGGTGTCTCTGGGCGGTGTGGCCTTGTTGCACGCCGTGTACGCCGATGCCGGACAGACCCTGTACGGCTTTGGCCGCATGGTGGTCAGCGATCCGATGGGCCACTGGCTCAAGTGCTTTGCCACCATCGCGGTGATGGTGACCCTGGTGTACTCGCGCCCTTACGCGGCCGACCGCGACATGCTGCGCGGCGGAGAGATTTTCAGCCTCAGCTTGTTTGCCTTGCTGGGCATGAACATGATGATCTCGGGCCAGAACTTCATCGTGATCTATCTGGGCTTGGAGCTGCTGACTTTGTCGAGCTATGCGCTCGTGGCCCTGCGCCGCGACCATGTGCAAGCCAGTGAAGCGGCCATGAAGTACTTTGTGCTGGGGGCCATGGCCTCGGGCTTCTTGCTGTATGGCATGTCCATGATGTATGGCGCGACCGGCAGCCTGGAGCTTTCGGCAGTGCTCAAAGCGATTGCGTCGGGTCAGGTGAACCACCAGGTGCTGGTCTTTGGCCTGGTCTTCATTGTGGCGGGTCTGGCGTTCAAGATCGGCGCGGTGCCTTTTCACATGTGGATTCCCGACGTTTACCAGGGTGCCCCCACTGCGGCAACCTTGATGATCGGTGGCGCCCCCAAGCTGGCCGCTTTTGCCATCCTGGTGCGTTTGCTGGTGGAGGGCTTGCTGCCTTTGGCATTTGACTGGCAGCAAATGTTGGCCTTGTTGGCCATTGGCTCCTTGCTCATCGGTAACCTGGCGGCGATTGCCCAGACCAACCTCAAGCGCATGCTGGCCTACTCGACCATCTCGCAAATGGGCTTTGTGCTGCTGGGTTTTGTGGCGGGCGTCATCAATGGCGAGACCACGCTGGCCGCCAATGCCTACAGCTCGGCCATGTTCTACATGGTGTCGTATGTGTTGACCACTTTGGCCGCGTTCGGTGTGATCATGTTGCTGGCCCGCCAGGGCTTTGAGAGCGAAGAGATCACCGACTTGGCAGGTCTGAACCAGCGCAGCCCCTTGTACGCGGGCGTGATGGCGATTTGCCTGTTCTCGATGGCGGGCATCCCGCCGATGGTGGGCTTTTATGCCAAGCTGTCGGTGCTGCAATCTTTGGTGGCTTCGGGGCAGGGCTTTTATCTGGGCTTGGCGATTTTTGCGGTCATCATGTCCCTGATCGGCGCTTTTTATTACCTGCGCGTGGTCAAGGTCATGTACTTTGACGAGCCGGTCACCGCCACCACCGTGTCGGCCGACCTCGACGTGCGCTTGGTCTTGTCCACCAACGGCTTGCTGGTCTTGTTGCTGGGCATTTTCCCCGGCGCACTCATGGCTTTGTGCGCCGACTCGATTGTGCGTATGCTCGCGGTCTGATCGTTTGAACACCGCAACATGAGCACCTCCACCCAAATCGGTTTGTTGATCTTGCTGGCCTTGCTGGCTGCCAACATGCCCTTTTTTAACCAGCGCATCCTGCTGCTGGGCCCTCAGCGCATGTCCAAGCCTTTGCACTGGCGATTGATGGAATTGGTGGTTTTGTACTTTGTGGTGGGCGGTGTGGGCCTCGCGCTGGAAAACCATGGCGGGCAGGTGGCCCCCCAGGGCTGGGAGTTTTATGCGGTGACCGGCACCATGTTCATTACCCTGGCATTCCCGGGTTTTGTTTACCGCTACCTGATGCACCGCAAACACTGAGCGAAGTGCGGCCTTCACACTTTTTGAATGTCTGACGATCACCTGATCGAGCACCGGGTCCAGCAGGAAGAGATCTTGCGTGGGCGATTCTTGCACGCATTTCGCGACACCGTTCGCTTGCCCAACCAAAACCTGGCGACCCGCGAATACGTGGTGCACCCCGGGGCCGTCATGGTCATCCCGATGCTCGACACGCCCGATGGTTTGCGCTTGGTGATGGAGCGACAGTTTCGCTACCCCGTGGGGCAGGTCATGACCGAGTTCCCGGCCGGCAAACTTGACCCCGGCGAAGACCCCTGGCTGTGCGCCCAACGCGAGCTGCTGGAAGAAACCGGCTACACCGCCCGCCAGTGGGCTCGTGCAGGTGTGTTGCACCCGGTCATTGCGTATTCGACCGAGGTGATCGAGATCTGGTTTGCCAAAGAACTGGCCCTGGGTCAACGACAGCTGGATCAAGACGAATTTCTGGACGTCTTCACCGCAAGCCCCGCCGAATTGATGACCGCTTGCCAACAAGGCCGCTTGACCGATGCCAAGACCCTGACAGGCCTTTTGTGGCTGCAAAATGTGCAATCGGGCCAGTGGCCCCTGCACTGGCAAACTATCGATTGATGGTTGACCGTCAAAGACCGCACCACGCTGACCACAACCCCATGAAAGTCCTCGACTTGCAATGCCGACTGGGCCACCCATTTGAAGGCTGGTTTGGCTCTCAAGCTGACTACGACGCGCAGCGCGAGCGGGGAATGGTCACGTGTCCGGTGTGCAACGACAGCGAGATCACCAAAATGCTCTCAGCACCACGCCTGAACCTGGGCCACGGCGCAGCCCCCGAGCCCAAGCCTGTGGCGGGCTCTCCAGCAGCAGGCGCTGGCAGCGCCGCAGGCAGCCCGCCTGGCAGTTCGGCTGACGCCGTCTCCGCCGCTTCGGCCCTGCCCGGTGTCTCGCCCGAAAGCTTGCAGCAGATGCAAGCGGCCATGTTGAAAATGGTGCGCCACGTCATGGCCAACACCGAAGATGTGGGGACGCAATTTGCCGAAGAGGCCCGCAAGATCCATTACGGTGAGAGCCAAGCGCGCCACATCCGGGGCCAGGCCACCCGCGATGAAACCGCGGCCTTGATCGATGAAGGCATCGATGTCATGGCCTTGGCGGTGCCAGAACACCTCAAGGGTCCGTTGCAGTAAGCGGTGCGGCCTTCGACCGCAACCTGCCGCCCTCAGGCTCGCCCCCATGAAACACGTCTTGCACATCGACGACGCCCAAGTCGAGCTCAGCGCCATTCGGGCGCAAGGCCCGGGGGGACAAAACGTCAACAAGGTCTCCAGCGCCATCCAGCTGCGCTTTGACGTGTTGGGCTCGTCCTTGCCCGACGATGTCAAACAGCGTTGGCTGCAGTCTGGCGACAGCCGCTTGACGCAAGAGGGCGTGTTCATCCTCAAGTCCCAGCGCCACCGCACACAAGAGGCCAATCGGTTGGACGCCTGGGCTCGGCTTTATGAAACGCTGGACCTTTATGCCAAGCCCCCCAAACCCCGCAAAGCCACCAAGCCAACCTACGGCTCAGTGCAAAGAAGGCTGGAGGGCAAGGCGATGCAGTCCAAGATCAAAAACGGTCGGCGCAAAGACGCCACGGATTAGTGCAGGTTGGCTGCCGCAGCTGAGAGAACCTGGTTCAAGGCATCCGGACCATCGGCCAGTACCACCACCCGATGGGGCATGCTGCGCAGCCAGGTGATTTGCCGCTTGGCCAGTTGGCGTGTGGCGAAGATGCCGCGCTCCAGGATCTCGGCTTCGGACCAGCCTTCATCCAGCCCTTCCCATGCTTGGCGGTAGCCCACACAGCGCATCGAGGGCATGTCAGGGTGCAGGTCACCGCGTGCCCGCAGGGCCTTCACCTCGTCCATAAAGCCCGCCGCCATCATCTGCGCAAAGCGCGAGGCAATGCGTTGGTGCAGCCAGGCGCGATCGAGCGGCTCCAGGCTGATGATGGGGATGTGCCAGTCGGGGGCGTTGGCCTTGGCGCTTTGATGAAAAGAGCTCAGCGTTTGGCCTGTGGCGGTCCAGACTTCCAAGGCGCGGCCAATGCGCTGGCTGTCGCCCGGAGCCAAGCGGGTGGCCGTTTGTGGGTCCACCTGGGCCAGCCAAGCGTGCAAGGCGGGCCAGCCGAGTTGCTCGGCTTGTTGGTGAATTTGGGCGCGCACCTGCGCGTCGGCTGCGGGGATGTCGTTCAGGCCTTCGAGCAGTGCCTTCAGATAAAGCATGGTGCCACCCACCAACAGAGGTGTTTTGCCGCGTGCACGGATGTCGCGTACCAGCCGGGTCGCGTCTTTGGCGAATTCGGCGGCGCTGCAGCTGTGCATCGGGTCCAGCGTGTCGATCAGGTGGTGCGGCACAGCGGCCAGTTCTTCGCGGCTGGGTTTGGCGGTGCCAATGTCCATGCCCCGGTAAACCAGGGCCGAGTCGACGCTGATGATTTCTGCGCCGCCTTGGGGCTGCAGGCTGTGCGCCAGGGCCAGTGCAGCGGCGGTTTTGCCGCTGGCCGTGGGGCCGACCAGGGCGATGGCATCGACCGGTCGATCTGGCGGTGTGTTGGCAAGGGTGTTCATGGCGGGCGACTCAGGCGCGAGCAGGCAATGGGGCCGAGCGTCCGTGGCGCTGCACCAGGGTCCAGGCCACCACGCTGACGAACACGCTCCACAGCAGCAGGCCGTGGGCCAGGGCAAAGACCGGCTCGTCCATGTGTGTGCCCAGCCAGCCACCCATGAAGAAAGCGCCCAGCATCATCAAAAAGCCGTTGAGTGCCGAGGCTGTGCCCGCCCGCTCGGGGAACGGTGCCACCGCACCGCTTTGCCCGCAGGACTGGTGCACGCCGTGGCCCAGCATGAAGAGGTAAATCGGCCCCATGACGCAGGTCGGGCCATACCATTCCTGGCCCTGTCCTGCATAGGCCAGCGCGGCCATGCTGACGCCGCCCGACAAGGTCAGGATGGCGGCCACAGCCACTGCGCGGTGCACGCTGGTGCGGCGCAGCATCCAGCGGCACCAGAAGGTGCCCACAATGTAGGACATCGACATGCTGAGCATGAAAAATCCATAGGCGGTTTTGCTGTAGCCCATGCTGCGGGTGAAGACAAAGGCCGAACAGGCCAGGAAGGTGAACAAGCCCAGGTAGGAGCCCGACGACAGTGCACACCATGCGCGGAACGTGGGGTGGCGCAGGATGACAAGGTTCGCCCGCCACAGTTGGCGAAGCTGCAAGGCGTTGGGGTTGGGGTGCGCCAGAGTTTCTTCAAAGCGCCACAGCAGCAGACCGAAGGTGAAGGCCCCAAAGGCGGCCAGACAGAGCAGGGCCATACGCCAACCCAGCCAGTCGGTCAGCACGCCGCCAATGGGCGCGCAGGCGCAGGCAATGATGCCAAGGCCCGTGAGGGCCTGCGACATGACGGTGGCCCCCTGGGCTGGGGCGTACAGGTCGCGCACCACGGCGCGTGCGGCCATGACGCCTGCGCCCATGGCCACACCTTGCAGGGCGCGGCCTGTAATCAGCCAGGCCATGTTGGGGGCCAACGCACAGGCCACCGAGGCCAGCACGTAAGCGGCCATGCCCCACAGCAAGATGGGCCGGCGACCAAAGCGGTCGGACAGCGGCCCCCACACGAGTTGCGAGAGGCCAAAGGCGAGCAGCAAGGCAGTGAGGGTGAGCTGGGCCTGGCCCATGCCCGCGCCGAAACCTTCGGTGATGGCGGGCAGGGCGGGCAAATACAGGTCGGTGGTGACGGGTTGCAGGCCCAGCAGCAGGGCCAAGAGCAGGACGACGAGTTTGGAGGGCATCAGCGCCCCCGCAAAAACAGCGCATCCAGATCCCGCATCGTCATCTGACGCCAGGTGGGGCGGCCGTGGTTGCATTGGTCAGAACGTTCAGTCTCTTCCATCTGGCGCAGCAGGGCGTTCATTTCGTCCAGCGTCAGGCGGCGGTTGGCACGCACAGCGCCATGGCAGGCCATGGTGGCCAAAATTTCATTTTGGGCGCGTTGCACCACCGTGCTGGCGTCGTGTTGCGCCAGCTCGGCCAACACGCTGCGGGCCAGCGCCACCGCGTCGCCTTGCGCCAAGCTGGTGGGCAAGGCGCGCACGGCCAGGGTCTTGGCCGACAGCGGCGAGATTTCCAGGCCCAACTGTTCCAGCACCTCGGTGCAGGCTTCGGTGGTGGCCACCTCGTTGGGGGTGGCGGCAAAGGTGGCCGGGATCAGCAGCGGTTGGCTGGGGATGCGCGAGGTGCCCATGGTGTTGAGTTGGTTTTTCAGGCGCTCGTACACGATGCGCTCGTGGGCGGCATGCATGTCCACCACCACCAGTCCTTGCTTGTTTTCGGCCAGGACGTAGACGCCGTGCAGTTGGGCGACGGCGCGGCCCAATGGCCAGGGGTTGTCGGCGGCGTTGGTGTTTGGCCAGGGCTGATCGCGTTCTGAGCCCGCTCCCTGGGGGGAGGGGGATGCAGCTTCGAGGTGGTAGACGTCTCCTGCGGGTTGAGTTCTTGTGGAGGAGCGGTCTCCGATCGTGAAAGGGGCTGGCCAATCGGCAGGGCGGGCTTCTTGAGCGCTCAGAATCTCGCTGCGCTCAGGCGGGTTCCAAAGCGTTTTCAGGTCGGCTATGGCCTGCTCCCCGTCCACGCGGGGGCGCGAAAAGTCAGCCGGTTTGTAGCTGGGGGCCGAAAAAGTTGAAGGACCAGGGCGCTCGAAAGCCATGCCGCTTTGCTGCCAGTTGGCCGACTCGGGCTCGGCCTTGGCGGCGGGCGCTTTCAGGTCAAAGTCGCTGTCAGGCCCGGTAGACGAATCGTTCAAGTTTTGCGAGCGCGGCGCGGCCAAGGCGTTCTCGATGGCGTGACGCACGGCTTGGTGCACAGCACGGCTGTCGCGAAAGCGCACCTCGATCTTGGTGGGGTGCACGTTCACGTCTACCAATGTCGGGTCAATCTGCATGAACAGGGCATAGGCCGGTTGCTTGTGTCCGTGCAGTACGTCTTCGTAGGCGCTGCGCGCGCCGTGCATGACCAATTTGTCACGCACAAAGCGGCCGTTCACATAAGCAAACTGGTGGTCGGGACGCGAGCGCGCGGCGTCGGGCAGACCGGCGCGGCCCATCACTTTGAGTGGGCCGGCGTTGTATTCCACGGCGATGGATTGCGCCACGAATTCATCGCCCAACACATCGGCCAGGCGCTGCTCAAGGCCGGCCGCGCCTGGGTGCACGCGCCACTGCTCGACCAGTTTGCCTTCGTGCCAGATGGCAAAGCCCACGTCCGGGCGGGCCAGCGCGTGGCGGCGCACGGCTTCGATGCAATGCGCCAGCTCGGTGCTGTCGCTTTTTAAAAATTTGCGGCGGGCGGGGGTCGAGAAGAACAGCTCTTTGACCTCCACCGTGGTGCCCACAGTGCGGGCGGCAGGGCGGATTTCGCCGGTTTGGCCATCGAGCGCGAACGCGGTGGGCTGGCCGTCCATGCGCGAGAGCAAGGTGAGTTCGGACACCGAATTGATGGCCGCCAGCGCCTCGCCCCGAAAGCCCATGGTCATGACCGATTCGAGGTCGTCCAGGTTGCCGATCTTGCTGGTGGCGTGGCGCTTCAAGGCGGTGGCCAACTCGTAAGGGGCGATACCGCCTCCGTCGTCTTCGACCGAAATCAGCCGGGTGCCGCCACCCATCAGGCGCAAGGTGATGCTGCGCGAGCCTGCGTCCATGGCGTTGTCCACCAACTCGCGCACCACCGAGGCAGGCCGCTCGACCACCTCGCCTGCGGCGATCTGGCTGATCAGTTCATCGGGGAGTTCGCGGATGGGGCGGCGCGCGGAAGCCGGGGTTTGTTGGGAGCTCACTGCCTGATTTTAGGGCTTGGGAGAGGATAATCGACGCATGGACATTCTTTTGCAACTCGTTGATTTCATCCTCCACGTCGACCGTTATTTGGAGGCCTTTGTCGCTCAATATGGGGCCTGGGTTTACGCCCTGCTGTTCCTCATCATCTTTGTGGAAACCGGTGTGGTGGTCATGCCTTTCTTGCCAGGCGACTCGCTGCTCTTTATTGTGGGGGCCATGTGTGGCGCGGGTTTGATGAACCTGCCCTTGGTCATGGGTTTGCTGCTGGCTGCGGCCATTTTGGGCGACCAGACCAACTATACGATTGGGCGCTACTTTGGCCCCCGGGTGTTCCAGTGGGAAGAGTCGCGGTTTTTCAGCCGCCGGGGATTTGACCAAGCCCACGCGTTTTATGAAAAATACGGCGGCATCACCATCATCTTGGCGCGCTTCATGCCGTTTGTGCGCACCTTTGTGCCCTTTGTGGCAGGCGTGGCCGAGATGACGCGCAGCAAATTCACCTTCTTCAATGTGGTGGGCGCGGTGATCTGGGTGGTGGGGTTGCTGTCGGTGGGTTACCTCTTTGGCAACCTGCCCATCGTGCAGCAGCACCTGTCAAAGATCATCTGGGCCTTGATCATTGTGCCGGGCCTCATCGCCATGTTCGGGGCGTGGAAGGCGAGTCGAGCCGGTGTCTGAGCCGCGGGGCTGTCACGCACCACGAGCGCGCAAAATCTCGCTTCGCGCCAGCCCCAAATGTCGGGCCTGAAGGCACAGACCTAATTGGGCAAAGTCAGACCTGAAAATGCTGACCGAAAGCAATTCAGACATGAACCTTTTCAGAGGCCATTGACGCCCCACTTTGTCATTGGGAACGGAGCGTGGGTCTCAAAAATTTAGACAAAAGAAACAACGGGATCACCGAGTCGCAAGCCCCAACAGGGCACACCCAAATGGGGCTGACATTAAATTGGAATCATCCAGGCGTTTTAAGATGGGCCAGCACTTGATCCCTAGGGCCGTCCATCACCACACGGCCACCGGCCATCACCAGTAAACGGTCTACCAAAGAAAACATTTCAATTTTGTGAGTAACCAAAATCAATGTATTTTCTGGCTTTAGTGCTCTTTTTAGCATGGCAATGGTTTGCACCTCCAAAGCGCGGTCTAGTGCAGATGTCGGCTCGTCAAGCAACCAAATTTTGGGAAAGCGCAACAGCACGCGGGTCAAGTTGATCA
>JAIXOZ010000036.1 GCA_027486495.1 Comamonadaceae bacterium
CGGCACCCCGTGCGCGATTGGTTGGTGGGGCGCAAGCCCCATCGCGCGCAGGGCGCGGCTCCTACAGGGGAGCAGCTCTTGGCTTTGTGGGAGCGGCACCCCGTGCGCGATTGGTTGGCGGGGCGCAAGCCCTATCGCGCGCAGGGCGCGGCTTCTACGAATATTTTAAACAACCATATTTAATTGACTAAATGATTTAAATGCTCTTAAAATTTTTCTTATGAATGAATCACCGCTGCCACTACCTGTCGAACGAAGTCTGAGCCGTCTTGCTCAGGCCATCTCGCTCGCACGGCGTCGCAGGCATTTGACACAGCAAGATCTGGCCGAACGAATTGGCGCATCGGCCAATACGGTGCGGCGCATGGAGGCAGGCTTCCCTGGCACCGCCATCGTGCACATCGCCAGGGCGTTGCAAGTTTTTGGCGAGCTCGACAAGTTGGACCAATTGCTCGACACCCCTCAAGACACGATTGGCTTGACACTCATGAACGCACAGTTGCCCCAGCGTGTTCGCAAATCACGCAAGACCTCCGAATCGGGGGGGTTCTGATGGTCACCAAATCTGCGACCTTCAAGCCCGCACCCGTGCGTCGGCAACTCGATGTGTTTTTGGGCAAGAGCGAACAAGCCTTGGGGCGACTCATCTTCGCCAAGGATGGTCAACGTGAGTTTTCTCAATTCGCCTACAACGAGGCTTGGTTGTTGGATGGGCAGTATTTCAACATGTCGACGGATCTGAACCGTCAAACGGGGTATCAACTGCGCAAGCCCCCTACCCCCAACGACAGCTGTTTTTTTCTGGCATTGGCAGACACTGAACCCGATGCTTGGGGGCGACGGGTGATCGCACGCGCACACGCCAAGGCCAGGGCACAGGATGCATCATTGGGCCCACTGACCGAGCTGGACTACCTGGCAGCCGTAGATGATTTCAGTCGCATCGGTGCCCTGCGTTTATGCGATGAAAACGGACAGTACCTGCGCAAGGCTGCCGATGGCGCACGCTCTACACCCGCATTTTTAGAGCTGGAAAAAATCCTGCTTGCATCGCGTGCTGTCGAGATGAGTCAAGAGACCGCTCAAGATTTGGCGTATCTACAAGGCAAGGGCACGTCATTAGGCGGCATGCGGCCCAAATGCACCTTGCTCGATGCCAATGGAAGCTTGTCTTTGGGCAAGTTCCCCAGCGTCAACGACGAACGCGCCGTCACACAGGGCGAGGTGTTGGCGCTGCGGCTGGCCAGACTGGCTGGCATTGACAGTGCACAGGCGCGCACGGTGATGGTTCAAAACCAAGCGGTGGCGGTCATTCGGCGGTTTGACCGCACGCCAGAACAAAACCGCATTCCCTACATGTCAGGCGCAACGCTCTTACAAGCCAAGCGGGACGACGAGCATTCTTACACCGAGATCATCGATGTGATGCGCACGCTGTGCGAAAACTTTGCCGATAACGCCAGGCAATTGTGGCGGCGACTGGTGTTCAACCACTTGATCACCAATGTGGATGATCACCTGCAAAACATTGGCTTTCTCTACTGCGGTAACCAGCAGTGGCGCCTGTCGCCAGCGTTTGATTTGAATCCTTTTCCAGACAAGGAGTCCGAGTCCAAAACCTGGTTAAGCGAAGACACTGGGCCCATCACATCGGTTCAACAGTTGTTAGGCCAAGCCTTCCGGTTTGAGCTTTCTGCACCCCAAGCCCAGGCCGTTCTGGCCGAAGTAATTGACGCAGTGACCCGCTGGAAAGAAGTGGCCGCATCTCCTGAAGTAGGCCTTCAACCCCAAGAGATATCCGCCTTCAAAGCAGCCTTCAGACACCTGTAAGAACAGCACCTGTATTTATGGGCGCCGCACCTTTATTTGTGGGCGCCGCACCTGTATTTGTAGGAGCCGCACCTGTATTTGTGGGAGCCGCACCCCGTGCGCGATTGGCTGGTGAACCACAACCCCCATCGCGCGCAGGACGCGGCTCCCACAGGGGATCAGCCCCTGGCTTTGTAGGAGCAGCACCCCGTGCGCGATTCCCCCCTTGAGGGCTTCACAGAGAACCCGCTTTTGGCTAATCTGCCCCTCCAGGGGAGAGCCAAAAAATGGACAACACACAGCCGCATTCGCACCGCTTGCGCACCGGCCGCTTTTCGCAGGCGGCGCAGGTTTACATGGTCACGGTGGTCACGCTCCACCGGCAACCATTTTTCGAGGACTTTGCCGCGGCGCGCACGCTGGTCCGAACCCTCAAGACCGAAAGCGACTTGCAACGCGCCACCACCCTGGCCTATGTCGTCATGCCCAATCACCTGCATTGGCTCATGCAACTTCAAGAGGGCGCGCAGCTCACCCGCTGTGTGCGCGACGTCAAGTCGGTCACCACGCACAGGCTCGGCCATCCGGTTTGGCAGCGCGGCTTTCATGACCATGCTGTGCGCCGAGAAGAAGACCTGCAGGCTTTGGGAAGGTATGTGGTGGCCAATCCGGTGAGGGCGGGGTTGGTGCAGAGGACGGGTTTGTATCCGCATTGGGATGCGGTTTGGGTTTGAATGTGCATGGTGCCCTCGCAGGCCATCGCGCGCGGGGCGCTGCTCCCACAGGGAATTTTGACTCGGTAGGAGCCGCACCTCGTGCGCGATGCACCCTGTATTTGTAGGAGCCGCATCCCGTGCGCGATGCACCCTGTATTTGTAGGAGCCGCACCCCGTGCGCGATTTGTTGGTGTACCACAGGCCTTATCGCGCGCGGGGCGCTACCCCCACATCAAGCTACCCCCACACCAAGCTACTCCCACACCAAGATGCTCCTAAAAAAACACACACGTCTACTTTTGCCCCAAAGCCTGCACGCGGTTGTTCACGTTCATGCGCTGATAGATTTTTTGCAGGTGGTTTTTGACGGTGAAAGGGCTGATGTCCATGATGGCGCCGATCTCGTGGTTGGTCTTGCCTTGGCGGACCCATTTCATGATTTCCGTCTGCCTGGCGGTCAAGACTTGGGCCTCCAAAGGCGCATCCGCCAAGGGCACATCCGCAGCGCTTTGACCAGCAACAACCCGGGCCAGTGCGGCTTGGATGGACGGCGCAATCCAGCCCCATTGCTGTTGCGCCATCTCTGGCAGTTGTGCCCCGATCACGGCAAAGCTGATGCGGTGAAAGCCCGGCAATGCGCCGGTGTCGGCAAACCACAAGCCACCCAACTTCAGGGCCACCACCGCCTTGCCCAGTTCTGGCGCAATGGGTTGATCGCTGCGCCCTTTGGCATCGATGAACAGTTTGCGCATGCCCAGCTTGCGGCTTTCCAGTATCAAAAGCGCCAGCAAGCCGTGGTGGCTGTCGATCAGCGCATTGACCGTTTGCCCTTTCAGCGGCTGGCTGTGCAAACAGTCCGACATCAGCCACTGCGCTTGGCTGTTGGCCACACTGAACAGCATCACGTCGTGCGGCAAAAAGGCCCACAAAGGGCCTTGCGACCACATGAACAAATCGGACAAATTGGCTACGCTTTGGCACGAGGTGATGGCTTCGCCAAAATACTCCAGCGTGCGCTCTGACAGCACCAAGGACATGGCTTAGGCCAAGGTGTCGGCGTCATCAGACGCCGAGGGGTTGTAGCGATAACCCATGGAGCGCACTGTCTGCAGGCACGGCGGGTGGCCGGCCTTGTCGAGCTTGCGGCGCAGGCGCGTGACCAGGGTGTCAATGTTGCGGTCCGACATATCGCTGTACGGGCCGTGCACGATGTCCAACAATTTATCGCGCGCAAAGATCTGTTGCGGTTTGGCCATCAAGGCCGACAGCAATGTCAACTCGTCTTTTTGCAAATCGATGCGCACGCCCTGAACCGTGGCCACTTGCTTGGCGGGGTACACGGCCAGGCCGTCGATTTCGATGCAATCATGCTCAGCCGCTTCGGTGTTGAAGCGGCGAATTTTAGATTTGACGCGGGCCAGCAATTCGCGTGCATGAAAGGGCTTGCCCACAAAGTCGTCCACACCGGCTTCAAAGGCCAAGAGTTTGTCTTCTTCGCTGCTGCGCGCCGAGACCATGATGATCGGCAAACGGTTTTGCTCGCGGCCGCGCAAAGTTTTGACAAACTCCAACCCCGACTGACCCGGCATGTTCCAGTCCACCAAGACCAAATCGGGTTCCAGGCGCTCCAACATTTTGAGCGCAGCAGCCACATGCTCGGCCTGAAAGATGTCATAACCCGCACGCGACAAGTTGACACGCAACAACTCTTGGATGCCGGGCTCGTCTTCCACAATCAAAATTTTGCTGTTCATGTGTACAGACAGTCGGCAGCCCTAGGCCACCACTCAGTGAATCAATGCGAATTAGTTTGATGGGTTCGTGCGAAAACAAAATGACAAAACCGTCAATATCAACAATATTTTTTAATCTGCCACACTGATTTTTTGTAGGAGCCGCGCTTTTTTGTGGGAGCAGCGCCCCGCGCGCGATAAGCCTTCATGGTCCACTCAAAATCGCGCACAGGGTGCGACTCCCACACAGACCCCCTCTTGTAGGAGCCGCGCCCCGCGCGCGATTCCCCCGTGCCTTAACGCAACTTCTCCAACGCCTCCAAGGCCTTCACATACCCCTGCCCCGCCGATTTCCCCAACCAGTAACGCGCTTGCACAGCACTCACTGGCACACCCAATCCATTCAAATACATCAAGCCCAAGTTGTATTGCGCCGCATCATGACCCTGCGCCGCCAGCACCTGAAAATGCCGCAAGGCTTGCAGCGCATTGCCCGACTGTGCGGCCTGCAAGCCCGCTTCGAAGCTGACAGCAGCAGGAGGCACAACCGTCTGGGCCTGCGCCAAAGAAAAAGCGACCCCACCAAGGGTCGCTGAAACCATACGCAATAAAAAACTTTGCATAAGGGAGTTGACCATCATGGGCCTGTTTGGATGACGGTCATGATGGTTCCTGGTGACAACACCGTGCTGAAATTGTTACCTTCACCCGTTTGAGTGATGAACAGCTGCGAGCCAGCATTCAAAACAACCCACAAAGAGTTGGAAATCGCATCCACTTGAGACGCTTCAATGCGCGCACTGGTCCCTACCATTTGAACAAACATGGTGTTGTCGGAGCCGCCACTTTGGGACAAGTAGGCATAGTGACCGGAGCCTAACTGAGACAACCGAGCAACATTGTTTTCACCCGCCTCTTGGAAGATGTGCGCCTCGTTGTTGAAGCCTTGCTGCCAGATCATGGCCAGGTTGGTTACGCCGTCGATCTGTTGGATCTCGGCCACGTTGCCCATGTCGACGCCATCGGTTTGTAGCTGGTAAATACCAGCCACATTACCTCTGCCATAAAAACTACTGCCCATGTACTGCGTGTCGAGGTCGTATTCGCCCGCTGCAATCTCACTGGTGGCAGTCAAATCCAGCTGCAGATCCTGCGACATGGCCGAGACACCTACCAAGGACAGCAAACTGCCAATGAACAGACGCCTCAGAAAGCCAACTTTGTTAAACATATGAATGGAAAGAAACCAGAGTGATCCAGGAAACACCCGAACCACTCAGGTCAATTTCAATTACTTTTGCATCACGAAGGCACGGTTGCCATCGCCCAACTGAGAGATGATGGCCAGGTTGGCTGCAGCTGATGCGGTTTGAGACACTGCGGCAAAGTTATTTGTGCCTTCAGCGTACAAATAAGCGATGTTGTTAGCGCCATCAGAGGTTTGTGACACCAACTGAACGTTGCCACCAATGGCCGACAAAACAGCACCCAGGATTTCTTCTTCGGCCAATGCCTCGACCTCAGTAGCAGCGCCCAAACCTTCATCACGAGCTGTTTGGTTGGTGCTGTCTTTGGAGATCACAATGGCGCGGTTGCCATCGGCACCCGACTGGAAGACATATGCCAAGGCGCCAATGCCTTGTTGCAACACAGCAGCGTAGTTGCCCTCACCTTCTTGGCTAACGTAGGCCACGTTGCCAGAAGGGGTCACCACATCGTCACCCTCTTGGATCACGTAGGCGATGTTGCCTTCGGATGTGGAATCCAACGCCTCAGTCAAAACCGCTTCTTGAGCAGCGGCAACTGCGCCTGCGGCAGTCAGAGTAGATGTATCGTCCAAAGCGACTTGGGCGTGTGCAGCGAAAGAAGAAGCCATGGCCACAACGAGGGCGATTTTCTTGAAGTTCATGTTAAATCCTTGAAGAGAACAAAAAAGTAGATGCCCTCACCGGTTGACAACGGAGATTCCGTTGATGAGGTCGGATGTGATTATCTTGACAAGTTTTGACAAAACCACCAAAAACAATTAGCCCGAATGGACTATGCGCCCACGGGCGATTGCCACAAACTCAGCGTTTCGCAATCTGTTGTTTGGGCGTGGCAGCATCCTCAGCCCAGCTGACGTTGAAGGGCTGCGGATTGGACATGAGCTTGTCGCCCTTTTCGTTGGCCGGAGGCAAGCTGGGCATTGGTGGTGTTTCGGCAGGCTCAGTGCTGTTGGGCAGCAAAGGGGGCACGCTGGCAGGTGCCAGAGGTTTATTGTCTTGGTTAGCGCTCGGGGCCGCATCGGCTTTGGCTGGTACTGTGGGCTTGCTGCTGCCAATGGCGTTTTGGTCACTAATGGCTTTTTGGGGTGTCGCTCTCGCAGATGCAGCCGGAGCAACCGGAGTGGGCGCAATTGGAGTGGCTACCGGTGCTACCGGTGCTGCCGGTGCTACCGGTGCTACCGGTGCTGCCGGTGCTGCCGGTGCTGCCGGTGCTGGACGTGCGGCTGACTGCGGCTGCGGCGTGGGCAAAACCATCACGGTGGCCGGTCGGGCAGTTTGGATAGGCTGATTCTGATTGCCAGACCCCAACAATACGCCATCGGCCTCATTCAAATAGGCCTGCACCGTGGGGTGGGTCCAATCCGACTCGTTGCGCAAATACCAGGCTTTGTCGCGAGCACCTTGCACAATCAAATGGATCACCGCGCTCTCAATGGCTTCTTTGACCGCCAATTGGCTGGGCTCGTTGGAACTGAAACCGCCTTCGGCCTGCAGCAATTGCTTGTAGGCCACATAACGGTAGATGCTGCCGTTGAACGAGTGCGAGTAAATGGTCTTGGTGACCAGCACACTGTTGATGACTTGGCCCGAGCGCACGTCCACACTGCGCAGGTTGACCGTCACCTGGTCGATTTGGTATTTGATGTCGGCCCCAATGCCCAGCAAGTTGGCGCCTTCGCCCCCGGTGCGTACGTTTTGCTCGTAGCCGGTGATACCGCCTTCGATGATGAACCAAGCGGGTAACAGTTGCGGATAGTTCGCTGGTGCCCGGTTTTGGTCGCCCGGCGATTCGATGGCACGGGCAATGCGGCGCTCTGTCAAGAGGTTTTGCAAGCCCTCACGTTCAATCGGGATGAACCAGTTGGAGTCGAGCAGGGCCTTGACCAGCAATGCACCGGCGCCTTGGGTCACGGCGTTTGACAAGTTGCTGTCAGGCTGGGGCTTGAACTGGCCCGACATGTCTCGAAAGGCATATACACCGACAGGAATGCGGTATCTCGGGTCGGGCAGGCGCACCAGCTCGCGCGTGATGCGGTTGCCGGGCGTGAGCACCGCATCGGAACGGGTGGTCGCTGGGGGCACCACGCTGGGCGGTGACAAAGGAATCTGGCTGCAACCCGTCAACAAGACCACGCTGGCTACAGCGAGTCGCGTCCATGCACGCGATGTGTTTGGGCTTTTTGAACGGCTCATTGCAGGCCCCCGAGGGCATTGATGTTGATCGACGTGGATTGCCCGCTGGTGATGTCGGTGGTCACCAAGGTGAGCCCGCCGGTGGCTGGGTCGGTGGTGATTTGGATCTGAAAATTTCCAGCCGTGACATTGGTGCCCATCTCGGGGTTGAAGTTGCCTTTGGCATCAAACAAGCCGTTGATCGCAACGGATTGCAGTCTGCTGATGATGGCGGATTCGATGTTGGCGGTGAACCTTTCCAGCGCTGTCTGTGGCGGCTTGGTCGGTGCCTTGTAATCGTTGATCGCATTGGCATTGGCTTGCAGACCTGTCGCGTTGAGCGGGCTGCCGCCAAAAGTGGGGTTGACCGGGGTATAGCGCAGCTCGGACGCACCAGCTCCAAAGCACAACAAGCTCAAGGTCAGAGGGGGCAGCCAGAGGCAGGAAGGAGTTTTTTTCATAAGGCGCTTTTTGGCAGAGTTTTAAGTTCACCAGCCCGATTGGGCCAAGTCAGGGTCTTTGAAAAGCAAGCGGTCCACTTCGATTTCGGATACGCGGGCAAAAGAAATGTCCACCGCTTCGGCGCTCATGGCCAGCAGCGTGCGCCAGTCGCGGGGCATGCCCCGGCGAAACAAGACAACATCCGTGGAGATGACCAATATTTCTGAACCGCCCCGAGGATAAGGTCGCTCTTTGACAACAAGATTAAATTTGTCAAAACCTTCCTTTGTATTCCAAAGTTCGACAAATTTAGAGTGAAACAATTGGCCAAAACTGGTGGTGACTTGGCGGCTGACAATGCCGCCGTATTCCATCAAAGGGTCAACGCTGACTTGGGCTTGGGCACACAAAGGGCCCAAGACCATCAGCAGCAGGCAATGATGCGCAAGTTGTTTCAACATGGAAGCACCATTTAGAAGACCTCAAAGTTCTTGTCGATCAGCAGTGTTGCGAAGCGGACAATATCCAGATCATCTGTGAAGGAACCCTCGTACTTGTGGTATTTACCTGAGTTGCTTTCATTGCCATCGACATCAAAAGTTTTAAGAACTTCCTCTTCAAAATCATCGATCAAAACAAATTTTGTGAGTGGGTCCAAGTCGGTGACGCTGGCCGTTTGGTCACCACTGGCACCGTCGATGCGCAGGCTGTAAACATGGCTTGAACCAAACACCTCATTGGACAGGCCAAAAATGTCCTGGGCGCTGATGCTCACGCTGGCATCCCTGCCGGTGAACTGGAAAATTTCAAAGTCTTTCAGCAACTGGCCCGTATCCGGATTGTTGAACTGCGAAAAGTCAAATGCGATGTCGGCCACTGTGAATTTCAGGGTGTCTGTGCCCGCACCACCGTCCACATAAGCAAAACCCAAACCGTCGGCATTGGAGACGGTCACTAAGTCATCGCCTTCTTTGGTCAACAAGACATCACCTGGCGCTTTGAACAAGGAAAAGCCCTTGTCGTCACCGCTGGTGCCTTGGTAAAGCTTGGCGGAAATAGCGTAAGTGTGGTTGATGGTTTGTGTGGTGGGAGGCGTGTCCATCACAAAAATCAAGGGCTGATAAACCGGCAGCTCCGCTTCGTTGCCCGCATCATCCGCCATGATGGCGCTGAGCCAAGTAAAGCCCGCCTCTTCGGTCAGACCGGTCATTTGGCCGGCTTCGTCAATGGTCAAACCTTCGGGCATAGTGCCTGTGTAGTCTTCCATCGACACAACATTCACGCCAGTGCCCGCATCAGGAGAAAAATAATCCATGGCGGTGAACGCGTACACAACTTGCGGCTTTAGCTGCAAGCGCAAGACAGGCGCCACGGTGTCCACCGTGAAGGCTTGGCCCACCACTCCTTGGCTTTCATTGCCAGCCTCATCGGCGGCTTTGATCACGGCTCGGTAAACGCCGTCCAGCAAATCTTCGTCGAGCGACGAGGACCAATACCCTTCTTCATCGGCTTGGATCGGCTCCATCTCCTGCACCACGAGCCATTCTTTATTGTTATCTTGTTGCTGGATGACCAAGGTGACCCATGCCAGCGCTTCGGCTTGACCTTCGAATACCGGTGCCACGTTGTTGGTGATGCGGTCAGCTTGGCTCACACCCGTGTCATTGTCTTCATAGGCCGAGAAATCTGCCAATGTAGGCTCTACGCTCAGCTCGGTATCCACCTTGAACGTCTCGCCCAGCACCGTCTCACTGGCGTTGCCCGCCGCGTCCACCGCCACCACCTCGGGCGTGTACTCGCCATCGGCCAACTCATCCACCATCACCGACCACTCGCCACCCACTGCCTCAATCGGCTCGCTCACCCACTGGCCCACCTTCACCGTCACAAATGAGCCCTCTTCGGCATAGCCCGACAGCGTGGGCGTGTTGTTCGCCGTCACAAAATCGTCCGTCAAGATGCC
>JAIXOZ010000070.1 GCA_027486495.1 Comamonadaceae bacterium
AAAGAAGACACGACCGAAGAGAACATCCAGGCCCGCATTCGCGGCACGCTGCTCATGGCCCTGTCCAACAAGACCGGGGCGATTGTGCTGACCACCGGCAACAAGAGCGAGATGGCCACGGGTTACTGCACGCTTTACGGTGACATGGCGGGCGGTTTTGCGGTCATCAAGGACGTGGTCAAGACCCGCGTGTTTGACTTGGCACGCTGGCGCAACCTGAATGACCCTTACGGCACGGGCAGCCAACCGATCCCCGAGCGCATCATCACCCGCCCACCGAGTGCCGAGCTGCGCCCTGACCAAAAAGACCAGGACAGCCTGCCCGCTTATGAGGTGCTGGACGCCATCATTCAGCGGTACATGGAAAACGACGAGGGTGTGGAGGCGCTGATTGCCGACGGTTTTGAGCGTGCCGACGTGGAGAAGGTGACCCGCTTGATCAAGCTCAACGAGTACAAACGCCGCCAATCGCCGGTGGGCATTCGCGTGACCCACCGCAGTTTTGGCAAGGATTGGCGTTATCCTATGACCAACAAGTTTCGCGCCTGATGGTGCGTTTTGAACATCTTTAAAGGACTTTTCCCATGAAACAGATCACCGCCGTCATCAAGCCTTTCAAGTTGGAAGAAGTGCGTGAAGCCTTGGCCGAGTGTGGCGTGACGGGTCTCACCGTGACCGAGGTCAAAGGTTTTGGCCGTCAAAAAGGCCACACCGAGCTGTACCGTGGCGCCGAGTACGTGGTCGACTTTTTGCCCAAAGTCAAGGTCGAGGTGGTGGTGAAAAACGACGATGTGGACAGCTGTGTGGACGCCATCATCAAGGCGGCTCGCACCGGCAAGATTGGTGACGGCAAGATTTTTGTGACCTCGGTCGAGCGCGTGGTGCGCATCCGCACCGGCGAACAGGACGAAACCGCGATCTGATGGCGTGTTGCGCAGTGCCCCCTTGCGGCAGTCTGCGCTCAAAGAAGAAGGCGGGGTAGCTCCAGCCCGCCAGCCAATTCGATCAGAGCATCACGATCAGATCAGTTCTATTTTGGCGCGGGGTGAGAACCCCGCTTTTTGCACCAAACTTTGCAGCAGCGCTTCGGGCTCGGTGCCCAGCGTCACCAGTTCGGTTTGCCAATCGGCCATGAAGCCTTGGTCAACCACCTGGCCAATGAAGGCCATCAAGCTGTCGTAATAGCCCAAACTGTTCAAGATGCCCACGGGCTTGTCGTGGTAACCCAGCTGACGCCAGGTCCAGACTTCAAACAATTCCTCAAACGTGCCAATGCCCCCAGGCAATGCCAGAAACGCGTCGGCTTTCTCGGCCATCAGGCGTTTGCGTTCGTGCATGGTGTCCACCACATGCAACTCGGTGCAACCGTGGTGCGCCCATTCTTTTTCCACCAAGGCGGTGGGGATGATGCCGATGACCGTACCACCCGCCGCCATGGTGGCTTCGGCCACCAGACCCATCAGGCCGTTGCGCCCGCCGCCATAGACCAACTGGCCGCCATGCTGGCCGATCCAGGTGCCCACTTGGATGGCAATTCGGGCAAATTCCGGCGAGTTGCCTGGTTTGGAGCCGCAATAGACGCAGATGGCAAAAGCCGGTGCACCCTCGGTGCGGGTTGGGGCCGAAGTCGTCATGGTGGCTTGTTTCAGAGGGTTTCAGCGGTGCGAGACAAGGCGTGTACCCGCCCAAGCATCGTGCCAAAACTGTTTTTGCGGATGAAAACGGCTGAGCAAGGCCCAGACCATGACCCAGCCCACGGTCAGCCAGCCGACTGTGGCGGGGGACAGGCCAAAAGGCAAGGTCAGCAAAAGTGGGGGTAAAAACCAGAACCAGCTCAGCACATACCTTAGCAAGGCGCGGCGTTGGCTCAAGGGTTGCCCTGTGGCCGAGACGGCACGGATGTGCCAGGTTTTCATGGCGAGGGTCTGACCCCTGTGCCAGAACCAAGTGAAGTAAATGCCAAGAATCAAAAACAGGAAAGCCTGCAGACCGGGGCGGTTGTCCAGGGCGTGGCGTGTTTGACTGAGGCTGCTGAACAGATAGCCCGCAATGAACACCACGCCGAAAAGAAGCATGCCTTCGTAGAGCCAGCAAGCCATGCGGCGTTTGAGCGATGGGGCTGTCAATGGGTCGTTGACGGCGGGCAGGGGGGCTGGGGGCGTCGTTGGGTCGGGCACGCGCTGGGTCATGGGGCAATGGAGTTTTAGAGAAGAAATAACGGGGGTCTTGAGCGTTAAAACCCTCAACTTGGGTATTTCGCGGCGCGGGACCTTGGGTGTTCAGGGCTCAGGTTGGATTGTGGCCCAAACGCCCGAATGAACCTGGTCGATCAGGCTCAAGAGGGCTGAGGCAGCAAGGTCTTGGGGTGAATCGGCTTCGAGGGGGCGACCCGCTGCACCGCCCGTGTGGCATTGACCGGCAGCAGCGGAGGGCTGACCAAACGGGTGCTGGGCGCCGCAAAGCTCCGGGCGGTACTTTTGACGGGCGGCTTAGGGCCAGACGACAGTTTGCTTTTTTCCTGTTCGGACAGCGCCTGGTAGGCCTCCCACTGAGCCCGTTTGTCCTGGGCAGACAGGGATGGCATCGCGTTGAAGTGAAAACGCGCCTGGCTGCGCTGCCGTGGGCTGAGTGCCGCCCATTCCTGCATGCGACTGTGCAGGGTCAGCTGCTCCTCGTCACTGAGTTCGAAAAAGTTTCTGGACAGGGCTAGCCATTTTTGGCGTTGCTGCGCCGTCAGCTCATGCCAATCCGCTGCCAAAGGTGCCAAGGCCAATTTTTGACGCTTACTCAAGGACTGCCAGGCACCAAGCACGGGGGTGGGAGGGACGTTGGAGACAGATGGAACTTGCACACTGTTGCCCAATGCCGGAGTGGCTGGCAAAGCAGCTTCGGCGGAGGGAGCAGCAAGACCAGGGCCTGGCGCGGACGCGCTGGGCAAAGTTCCCTGTTGCTCAGCTGAAGCCGGGGCAGTCGCAGATGGGGCCGTGGGTGCTTGAGCCCCAACGTGCAGGCTCAAGCTCAGTGTAAGAACACTCAGGCACCAGTGGCTCGGTCTAGGGCTGAACCATGTCAGGCCAAGCCGACAAGCAGTCGGCTCGGCAGTGCAATCAAGGCCAAATTTCCAACCCGTTTCAGTCATGCCGTGCGTTTTGATGGAGCTGGATTTTGAGGAACTGCACGAAACCTGGGTCGGTGTAGGCGTCCGGCGGCAATTCGTCGAGCAGCAAGGCCGAGTCAAGTGAGGCGATGTCGGTCTCGGCCAAGTCTTGTTGCAGGGCCTGGATGAACATCAGGCCTAAAACCAATGCCAACAAAGGCAAGGTCGAGGCCAAGATGCGCCAAAGGTTAAGGCCCTCGTCGGGTGGCCCACTGAGTGTGCCATTGGCTTGCACCGCCAAGCTTTGGCGCAACAAACTTTGCGGCATGGGGCGTGTCATCAAGGCCATTTGGCGGGCTACGCGCAGCCGCTCACTGATGTCATGCCCCAAATCCTGCGAGGCCACGTCCAATTGGGCGGCCAAAGTCCGACCCCAAAGGTCCATGTCGGCGGTGGTGGCAGTGGTGGATGTTTGGGAATTTTTCATGGTTTTATGCCTTGGAGGGCCAAGGTTTTACTCAAGGACTGGATGGCGCGGGAACAATGGGTTTTGACGCTGCCTTCAGAGCAGCCCATCACCGCGGCGGTTTCAGCCACGTCCAACTCCTCCCAATAACGCAGTAGGAAGGCTTCTCGTTGACGTGCAGGCAAACTCATGACTGCTTTTTCAATGTGTTCCAAGGTTTGCACCCGCCCGAGCCATTGCTCAGCGCTTTGGCTTGCAGGAGCATCGGTATCGCCCGTGGTGACTTCGAGCAGGTCAAAGTCGCCCAGGTCATCACGGTGGTCAAAATCGTCTTGGTTCGAAAACAGGGCGTTGCGCGTCTTGCGACGGCGAAACCAGTCGAGCACGGTGTTGGACAGTATCCGCTGGAACAGCAGGGGCAGTTCTTTCGCTGGCTTGTCCGAGTAGTGGCTGCACAGCTTGATCATGCTGTCTTGCACGATGTCCAGCGCCCCTTCCTCGTCACCCACGTGGTAGTAGGCCCGTTTGAAGGCCTTTTTCTCCACGCTTTTGAGGAAATCAGAAATGTCGGTGTCCGAGGCCAAGGTGCTTGCAGCGAAGGGCTGTGTCCTGTGTGTGCGAAGTGGTTGTTCGGTGGCCGAAACGGGCAGGTGATTTTCAGCAATTATGTCACTTGCTCTGATGAGAAGTCTTGATTTGAAAGACCCAACAGCAACGGTGCGATAATAATGGGTTGCAATTGAAAAAAAGCAAACGGATCACCGTCCGGCACTTTTACAGTTTGGTGCCCATGTCTGTGGTCTCAAGTCCCAAAGCCACTTCACAAGAGTCGAGCCAAGGGGCACCCAAGGTTTTTCGTTAGAGAAATTCACAAAGGTTGAATATATGGAAATCAATAAAGCCGAAATGGCATCCGCTGCGTCCGTCGCTTCTTCGGGTCAAGAATTGCGAGGGGCTGAAATTCTGGTCAAAGCACTGCAGGCCGAAAACGTTCAATTCGTCTGGGGTTACCCCGGTGGGGCTGTGCTCCACATCTACGACGCTTTTTACAAACAAGAAACCATTCAGCATGTCTTGGTGCGCCACGAACAAGCTGCAGTGCACGCGGCCGATGGCTATGCCCGTGCCACGGGTGAGGTGGGTGTGGCCTTGGTCACTTCGGGCCCCGGCCTGACCAATGCCGTGACTGGCATCGCCACCGCCTACATGGACAGCATCCCCATGGTCATCATCAGCGGGCAGGTGCCCACTGCGGCCATCGGTCTGGACGCCTTCCAGGAGTGCGACACCGTGGGCATCACCCGCCCCATCGTTAAGCACAACTTCTTGGTCAAAGACGCCAAGGACATGGCCGAGGTCATGAAAAAAGCCTTCCACATTGCCCGCACAGGCCGCCCCGGCCCGGTGGTGGTGGACGTGCCCAAGGACGTGTCTTTCAACAAAGTGATGTTCAACGGCTACCCCGACAAGGTCGAGATGCGTTCGTACAACCCAGTGCGAAAGGGCCACGGCGGCCAGATCCGCAAGGCCATGCAGCTGTTGATGTCGGCCAAGCGCCCTTACATCTACACCGGTGGTGGTGTGTTGCTGAGCAACGCCAGCCCCGAGTTGCGGGCCTTGGTGGACATGCTGAATTTCCCGGTCACCAATACCTTGATGGGCTTGGGCGCGTTTCCGGCCAATGACCGCCGGTTTTTGGGCATGCTGGGCATGCACGGCACGCTGGAAGCCAACAACGCCATGCAAAACTGCGACGTTTTGCTGGCTGTGGGCGCACGTTTTGACGACCGCGTCATTGGCAACCCCAAGCACTTTGCGCAAAACGAACGCAAAATCATCCACATCGACATCGACCCTTCGAGCATTTCCAAGCGCGTGAAGGTCGACGTGCCGATCGTGGGCGACGTCAAAGACGTGTTGATCGAGCTGATGGGCATGATCCGCGAGTCGGGTCTCAAGCCTGACAGCCAGGCGCTGGCGCAGTGGTGGGAAACGGTCGAAGGCTGGCGCAGCCGCGATTGCATGAAGTACGACAGCAACAACAGCCTGGTCATCAAGCCGCAAAAGGTCATCGAGACCTTGTGGGACATGACCAAGGACGCCGACGCGTACATCACTTCCGATGTGGGCCAGCACCAGATGTGGGCCGCCCAGTATTACAAGTTCAACGAGCCGCGCCGCTGGATCAATTCGGGTGGTTTGGGCACCATGGGCGTGGGCATTCCCTACGCCATGGGCATCAAGCTGGCCAAGCCCGACAGCGAGGTGTATTGCGTGACGGGTGAAGGTTCGGTGCAAATGTGCATCCAGGAGCTCTCGACCTGCCTGCAATACAACACCCCCATCAAAATTGTGGCCCTGAACAACGGTTATTTGGGCATGGTGCGGCAGTGGCAGGAGATTGATTACTCCGGTCGTTACAGCCACAGCTACATGGATGCTTTGCCCAACTTCGTGAAGCTGGCCGAAGCTTATGGCCACGTCGGCATCCTGGTGGAAAAGCCTGAGGATGTGGAGCCTGCTTTGCGCGAGGCACGCAGGCTCAAGGACCGCACGGTTTTCTTGGACATCCGCACGGACCCCACTGAAAACGTGTTCCCCATGGTCAAGGCTGGCAAAGGCATCACCGAGATGCTGATGGGCTCTGAAGATCTTTAAATTTTTCCCACTGGACGAATCTATTGCCCGCCAAGCCTGTGCATTACCGTGCGCAGGGGAGGGCGGCGAAAAACGGCAGTTATCTGCGACCCAACTTTTCTGGTTGCATGTCGTCGCAAAAAGAGGAATCACACATGAAACACATCATCGCTGTATTGATTGAAAACGAAGCGGGCGCATTGTCCCGCGTGGTGGGGCTGTTTTCGGCCCGTGGCTACAACATCGAGTCCTTGACCGTGGCCCCGACCGAAGACCCCAGCCTGTCGCGCATGACCATCCAGACCACAGGTTCGGATGACGTGATCGAACAAATCACCAAGCACCTGAACCGCCTCATCGAGGTGGTCAAGGTGGTCGACCTGACTGAAGGCGCTTACACCGAACGCGAGCTGATGCTCGTGAAGGTGCGTGCCGTGGGCAAGGAACGCGAAGAAATGAAACGCATGGCCGACATCTTCCGTGGCCGTGTGATTGATGTCACCGACAAGAGCTATACCATTGAGCTGACCGGTGACCAATCGAAGAACGACGCCTTTTTGGAGGCGATCGACCGCAGTGCCATCTTGGAGACCGTGCGCACCGGTGCATGCGGTATCGGGCGCGGCGAGCGCATCCTGCGCGTCTAAACTCAACCCTTGAACCTGTTTTATTCCTAAGGAGAACCCTGTGAAAGTTTTTTACGACAAAGATTGTGATCTGAGCGTTATCAAGGGCAAGACCGTTGCCATTCTTGGTTATGGCTCGCAAGGCCACGCACACGCCCAGAACCTGAACGACAGCGGCGTCAAAGTGGTCGTCGGTCTGCGCAAAGGCGGCGCATCGTGGGACAAAGTCGGCAAAGCCGGTTTGACCGTGATGGAAGTCAACGACGCTGTCAAAGCCGCTGACGTGGTCATGATCTTGTTGCCCGACGAAATGATCGCCGAGGTTTACAACAACAACGTCGCCCCCCACATCAAGCAAGGCGCTTCTTTGGCCTTCGCCCACGGTTTCAACGTGCACTACAACCAAGTTGTTCCTCGCGAAGACCTGGACGTGTGGATGGTCGCCCCCAAGGCCCCTGGCCACACCGTGCGCAACACCTACACCCAAGGCGGCGGCGTGCCTCACCTGGTGGCCATCCACCAGGACAAGAGCGGCAAGGCCCGCGCTTTGGCCCTGAGCTATGCCATGGCCAACGGTGGCGGCAAAGCCGGCATCATCGAAACCAACTTCAAAGAAGAGACCGAAACCGACTTGTTCGGCGAGCAAGCTGTTCTGTGCGGTGGTGCGGTTGAGCTGATCAAGATGGGTTACGAAACCTTGGTGGAAGCCGGTTACGCCCCAGAAATGGCCTACTTTGAGTGCTTGCACGAGTTGAAGCTGATCGTGGACTTGATCTACGAAGGCGGCATCGGCAACATGAACTACTCGATCTCCAACAACGCCGAGTACGGCGAGTACGTGACAGGTCCTGAAGTCATCAACGAAGAGTCTCGCGTTGCCATGCGCAATGCCTTGAAGCGCATCCAGACGGGTGAATACGCCAAGATGTTCATCTTGGAAGGCAAGACCAACTACCCCAGCATGACGGCCCGCCGTCGCTTGACTTCTGAGCACTCCATCGAAGTCGTGGGCGCACAATTGCGCGCCATGATGCCTTGGATTGCCAAGAACAAGCTGGTCGACAAGTCCCGCAACTGATCTGGCCCTTGGGCGAGTTTGGAAAAGGCCACTTGGGTGGCCTTTTTCTTGGGCGCTCGTACTGCCTTAAACTTCGCTGACACGGGATGGATTCAGAAAAAGCCCCAACAGGAACGGACGATGAACAAAACCAACGACAAAGTCGAAGACGCCGAAGCCTCTGCACCGGTGCGCAAACCCTCCAAGGGCATCTACATGTTGCCCAACATGATCACCTTGGCCGCATTGTTTGCGGGTTTTTATGCCGTGGTCATGGCCATCAATGGCCGTTTCGACTTGGCCACGGTGGGCATTTTTTGTGCGATGGTGTTGGACAGTCTGGATGGCCGTGTGGCCCGGATGACCAACACGCAAAGCGCCTTTGGTGAGCAGATGGATTCGCTGTCCGACATGGTGTCTTTTGGTGCTGCCCCCGCCTTGATCGCTTATGTCTGGACCTTGAAGGAGCTGGGCCGTTGGGGCTGGATTGCCGCTTTTGTTTATTGCGCTTGCGCTGCTTTACGGTTGGCGCGTTTCAACGTCAACACAGGCGTGGTCGACAAGCGTTATTTCCAGGGCTTGCCCTCGCCAGCCGCTGCAGCCTTGGTGATGGGTTTTGTGTGGATCATGTTCGACAACGCAGTGCCTGCCAAAGCCGTGTCTTGGGGCATGTTTGCCGTATGCCTGTTCGCAGGTTTGACCATGGTGACCAATGTGCCGTTTTACAGCTTTAAAGACATGCACATGAAAAAGAGCGTGCCCTTTGCCACGCTGGTGCTGGTGGCGCTGGGCATTGCAGTGGTCAACATCGACCCGCCGATCGTGCTGTTTTCGCTGTTTGTGGGCTATGGCCTGAGCGGCTATGTGATTTATGTCTGGCGCAAGGCCAAGGGCCAGCCCACCAGCATGATCAGCACCTCGACCGACGAACCCGATGAGCGCGGTTTGCACCAGTGATGTCAACTGCACGACAGTTTGGGTTTTAAACTGTGCTAAAGTATTTTTATGAATGTTTCTTTGTATGCACTACTGCTAGCGCCCCACGGGCGGGATGTGTAGCGCACGCAGACATTTTCCCAAAAGGCCCGTATGCCATCCGCAACGGGCCTTTTGCATTTTTTGCTTGGACTTGCGGGTGATTAACCAGGAACGAACATGGCTGACAAACTGATTATTTTCGACACCACCTTGCGCGACGGCGAGCAATCGCCCGGTGCCTCCATGACCCGCGACGAGAAGCTGCGCATTGCCCGCCAGCTGGAGCGGCTGCGCGTGGACGTGATCGAAGCCGGTTTTGCGGCCAGCTCCAATGGTGACTTCGAGGCTGTCAAAACCATTGCCGATGCGATCAAAGACTCCACCATTTGCTCTTTGTCCCGCGCCAACGATCGCGATATCGCACGAGCGGCCGAGGCCCTCAAAGGCGCCAACAGCGGTCGCATTCACACCTTCATTGCCACGTCGCCCCTGCACATGGAAAAGAAGCTGCGCATGACGCCCGACCAGGTATTTGAGCAGGCCAAGCAGTCGGTGCGCTTTGCCCGCAACCTGGTGAGCGACGTCGAGTTCAGCCCGGAAGACGGCTACCGCAGTGACATGGATTTTTTGTGCCGAGTTCTGGAGGCGGTGATTGCCGAGGGCGCCTCCACCATCAACGTGCCCGACACTGTGGGTTACGCGGTGCCCGAGCTCTATGGAGAGTTCATCCGCACTTTACGCGAGCGCATCCCCAACTCTGACAAAGCGATTTGGTCTGTGCATTGCCACAACGACTTGGGTATGGCGGTAGCCAACTCTCTGGCTGGTGTGAAGATCGGTGGGGCGCGTCAGGTTGAGTGCACCATCAACGGTTTGGGCGAGCGTGCGGGCAATTGTTCGCTCGAAGAAGTGGTCATGGCCGTCAAAACGCGCCGCGATTATTTTGGTCTGGATGTGGGCATAGATGCTACCCACATCTTGGCCGCCAGCCGCATGGTCAGCCAGACCACCGGTTTTGTGGTTCAACCCAACAAGGCGGTGGTGGGTGCGAACGCTTTTGCCCACGCCTCGGGCATCCACCAAGATGGCGTCCTCAAGGCCCGCGATACCTACGAAATCATGCGCGCTGAGGATGTGGGCTGGTCCCACAACAAAATCGTATTGGGCAAACTCAGCGGCCGCAACGCGTTCAAACAGCGTTTGCAAGACCTTGGCGTCACGTTGGACAGCGAGACCGAGATCAACAACGCCTTTGCCAAATTTAAAGAATTGGCTGATCGCAAGAGTGAGATCTTTGATGAAGACATCTTGGCCTTGGTCAGTGACGAAAGCGTCAGCACCGAAAAAGAGCAGTACGGCTTTGTCTCCATGTCGCAGCACAGTGAGACCGGCGAACGGCCTCACGCTTCGGTGGTGTTCACGGTAGCCGGTAAAGAGGTGCAAACCCAGTCTGACGGGAATGGTCCGGTGGATGCCTCGCTCAAAGCCATCGAGTCGCACATCAAGAGCGGAGCTGAAATGGTCCTGTATTCGGTCAACGCCATCAGCGGTTCGACCGAAAGCCAGGGTGAAGTGACGGTGCGCTTGCAAAACAGTGGACGCGTGGTCAACGGGGTTGGTTCTGACCCGGACATCGTTGTGGCCTCGGCCAAGGCCTACCTGAGCGCCCTCAATAAATTGCAAAGCAAAGCGGATCGGGTGGCTGCACAGGGATAAAATAGATACTAAATGAGTATTTAATTGCTTTATAAAAGTCACGTAAGTCATTGTTCTTGCGTGACTTTTTTTATTTGGATAAACTCAGATACACATTTGGAATATTAAACTGTCAGGACAAGCCGTTGAAACTCGTTTCCATTTTTCCATCGCCCAAATCCTGGTTGCGCATCGCTGTTTTGGCCTTGATCGTCGGTCTGATCACGATCGTGTCGGGTCAGTTGAGCTTGGCTTATGCACAAAACGGCAAACAACTACCTTCCAAAGCACAAAATAGCAAAAAGAGTCAAGAAAAGTCAGCAGGACCGCGCAAATCACAAAACGTCAGTAACTCAACAGCCCGAAAAAAACAAACCGCCAAGTCTTCTGGTAACAAAGCACAAACGGTCAGAACTGCTCGCAACGCAAGACCGTTGAAGGCAAGCCAAAATGCGCGCCCTATACGCGCATCTTTCGGTCAAATGGCAGGCCTGCACGCCACTTCCGATGCCTTGGGTCTGCACTCCAGTGTGGCCTTGGTGGTCGACCAAGAGACCCAGGAAGTCCTGTACAGCAAAAATGACCACGCGGTCTTGCCGATTGCATCCCTGACCAAGTTGATGACTGGCTTGGTCGTTGCCGAGGCAAATTTGCCCATGGAAGAACGCATCCGCATCACCCAGGCCGATGTGGATACGGAAAAAGGGAGTTCTTCGCGTTTGGCTGTGGGCACCGAGCTCAGTCGGGGTGAGTTGATGCACTTGTCCTTGATGTCCAGTGAAAACCGAGCAGCCCATGCTTTGGGAAGAACTTTCCCGGGCGGCATGGATGTGTTCGTCAGCCGGATGAACCAGCGGGCCAGGGCTTTGGGCATGAAAGACACGCGTTATGTGGAACCGACGGGTCTGTCCAGCCAAAACCAGTCCAGTGCCAGTGATTTGGCCGTTTTGGCCGCCAAAGCCTACAACGAGCCCATCCTTCGGGAGTTGTCGACTTCGCACGGTCGTGAGGTTGCGGTGGGCAGCAGAACACTGCAATTCAACAACACCAATGGTTTGGTGAAAAGTCCTCAGTGGGACATTGGCCTGCAAAAGACCGGTTACATCTCAGAGGCTGGACGTTGCCTGGTGATGCAAGCCCAAGTGGCGGGGCGAAATCTGATCATGGTCTTTCTGGATTCAGCGGGTAAAGTCAGTCGCATGGGCGATGCCGAACGCGTGCGCAAGTGGTTGGAGCAAAAGTCGTCCATGGACAACGGCTCTTTGAAAACTGTGGCCCAAATGCCTGGCTGAACTCGCTAGACGGCTGCAGGGCGTTATCGCCCCTCGTGGTGGCCCAGGGTTTCTGAAATCACTTTGGCGGTTTCCTGTAATTTGGGCAACCAGCTTTCGTCCAGTCGATCGGCTGGGGCCGAGATGGACAGGCCTGCCAGCAACTTGCCTTGATCGTCGTAGATGCCTGCTGCGATGCAGCGCACCCCCAGCTCCAACTCTTCATTGTCACGCGCAAAGCCAGACTGGTTGACGCGTGAGAGTTCTCTTTCGAGCACTTGCAGTTGTGTGATGCTGTTGCGTGTTTGGCCTGCCAGTCCGGTGCGCGTGGCATAAGAACGCACACGCAAGGGGTCGTCAGCGGCCAAAAAGAGCTTGCCTACCGATGTCAAGTGCAAAGGTGCCCGCCCGCCAATGGCACGGACCACCTGCATGCCAGAGCGTTCGCTGTAGGCGCGTTCGATGTAGACGATTTCATCGCCTTGGCGCATGCTCAAGTTGACTGGTTGCTGAATGAGTTTGTGCAAATCACGCATAGGAGCCAAGGCTGCATCGCGCACATTGAGCCGGCCCTTGACCAGGTTTCCCAATTCCAACAAACGCATGCCCAAGCGGTAGTTGCCCGCTTCCGGGCGGTCCACAAAGCGGCCGGTCGCCAAATCGTTCAGGATGCGGTGCGCCGTAGAGGGGTGCAGCCCAGTTTTTTGGCTGATCTCTTTGAGAGAGATGGCTTCTTCGCGGGACGCCAGCACATCGATCAGGGTGAACATGCGTTCAATCACTTGGATGGTGGGTGCGGTCGTGAGGGCGGGGTCTTTTTTCATCGTGTCATGCCAAGGCAGTTCATTTTACACAGTGAAATACAGGAGGTCGTTGCGTGGCGATAGGCTGCAGATGCGCATCGATCGAGAGGGCAAACTGCGCCCTCAGTCAAAAGCCTCCCACCTCCCCTGGACCCGAAGTTCGCAGGGCTTGAAGCGTGATTTGTAATTCATCTTGGGGCTGCCGTCGATCCAGTAACCTAGGTAAACATAGGGCAGACCCAGTTGGGCTGCTTGCTGGATTTGCCAGAGCACCCCGTAGGTGCCAAAACTGGCCGTTTCATCGGGTTCGTAAAACGTGTATACCGCTGATAAACCGCGGTTGAGCACGTCGACGATGCTGATCATTTTCAGCTCACCGAGCTCCTCGCCATCGCCTGGGGTTCTGAATTCCACAATGCGCGAGTTGACTCGGCTTTGCAGCAGGAACTGGGTGTATTGGTCCACGCTGTCGTGGTCCATGCCGCCACCAGGGTGACGCGTGTTTTGGTAGCGCAAATACAGCGCGTAATGTTCGGGGTCGTATTGCAAGTCGAGCACACGCACGCACAAGTCGCGGTGGGCCTGCCAAGCCCGGCGCTGACTGCGGTCGGGTTTGAATGCGTCAACCTTCACGCGCAAAGGCTGGCAGGCTTGGCAGCCATCACAGTAGGGGCGATAGGTGAACAGGCCGCTGCGCCGAAAGCCCTGCTCCACCAAGTCCGCATACATCTCGTTGTGG
The DNA here is from genome assembly GCA_027486495.1 of Comamonadaceae bacterium. Lineage (GTDB taxonomy): Bacteria > Pseudomonadota > Gammaproteobacteria > Burkholderiales > Burkholderiaceae_C > Limnohabitans_A. The sequence continues at coordinate 13,370 of JAIXOZ010000070.1, forward strand.
ATCAGGTGGCTGGGGGTAGCCACCTGTGAACGGGCGGAGCGATCGGGCAGATAACTGCACGCGTAGGGGGCCGTCGCGTAAAACTGCAGGGCCTGCAGCGGGAGTTCTGTGAGCTGGCTCATTGAGGGGCTACCCATGAGGTCAAAGCGGGCCAGCTGAAGGACTGATGGGCCCAGTCAATGGGGGCTTGTTCGCGGCCTTCGTGCACGCCAAGCAAAAAGTCGCTTCGCTTTATTTCGCGGGCACCCAGCGAGGCCAAGTGCCGAGTGTTTTGTTGGCAGTCTATGGCGGGGATGCCGTGTTGCAAGCACACGCTGACAAGGCAAGCCAGAGCCATCTTGGAGCCATCGGTGACGTTGGTGAACATCGACTCGCCAAACACAGCTCGACCCAAGGCCACAAAGTACAGGCCAGCCACGAGCTCACCCCGGATGCGCAACTCACAGCTGTGGGCTACGCCCATACGGTGCAGGTCTTCGTAAGCGGCGACCATTTGGGGCACGATCCAGGTGCCCTTTTGACCTGCGCGAGGCGATGTGGCACAGCGGCGGATCACCTGCGCGAAGTCCCGGTCAAAGCACAGTTCAAAGTCGGGTGTCAGACTCCAACGCTTAAGGCTTTGCTGTAACGATCGGTGAAAACGAAAATCGCGCGTTTGAAGCACCATCCGAGGGTCCGGGCTCCACCACAGCACCGGTTGGCCCACGCTGAACCAAGGGAAAACGCCCTCGGCATATGCCTCCATCAAGCGCGGGGCGGATACATCGCTGCTGGCGGCTAACAGGCCCGGTGCGGGCGATGAGGCATCCCAAGCCCGGCTGACCGGGGGAAGGGCCTGATCCTCCACTATCCAGGGCAATTCGGGTGCATGGGAATGCGCATCGGCTTCGCTTGTCATGGCGTAATTACACAATAAAAGCAGTGAGGCGGCACGGCGCTATGATTTTGCAGATGCAAAACCATTCTGCTCAATGGATTGAACCCGATTGGCCGACCCACCCACGCGTGCGTGCGCTCATGACCAACCGAAAAGGAGGGGTGTCTGCCGCACCCTGGGACAGCATGAACCTGGGTGACCATGTGGGCGACCGGGCGGCTGATGTGCTGACCAACCGCGAGCGCCTGGCGGCTCAAATTGGGCAGAGGCCGGTTTTTTTGCAACAAGTGCACGGAACAGCCTGTGTGCAACTGACCGCGACCACGCCGCAAGGCCTGGTGGCTGATGCCTGCTGGAGCCAAGATCCGGGTGTGGCCTGCGCCATCATGGTGGCCGATTGTTTACCGGTCTTGCTTGCAGATGCTGCCGGGCGTTGGGTGGCCGCAGCGCATGCGGGCTGGCGTGGGCTGGCGGGGTTGGGTGCGTCCTCCCACACAAAAGGGCTGGGCGTGCTGGAGAACCTGTGGGCCGACCTCCAGCGTGCGGGGGCCGATGTGTCGGAGGTGATGGCTTGGCTCGGGCCCTGCATTGGGCCGCAGGCTTTTGAAGTGGGGCCAGAGGTGCGGGATGCGTTCGATGATGGATCGGCGCAACTTCAGTCGCTGTTCAAGCCAAAAGACGATGGCAAATTTATGGCCGATTTGGCTTGGCTGGCCCGGCTGCGATTGCAGGCTTTGGGCGTCACACGCGTGTTTGGCAATGACAGCAGCCTGCCATGGTGTACGGTCTCAAATTCAGCGCTCTTCTTTTCCCACCGCAGGGACAGCCGCAGCCTCGGGCAAAGCGGCCGCATGGCGGCCTGCATCTGGCTGGACCGCTGACTCAGTCTGGCTTGAATGGAACGCTTGCCTGGCCTGCTCATCTTGTCGGCGAATGGCCTTGTGGCGCAGTGGCGTACCCATCAGGTAAACCACCAAGCCCATGGGCAACAAGCCATAGAACACAAAAGTGATAATGGCTCCGAGCACACTGCCTTGGGTACTAAAAGCTTCAGCTAATGCCATAAGTAGGGTGACATAAAGCCAGCCAATCACGATCAGGTACATATTTTTTCGCCCTTGTAATTTAGGTGACAACAAACTGAAAGATACTCGGAACAAGGGACTTGAGAAAAACAATGGATTCAGGAGACAAACGATGAGCACATCCGCGCCGGATTTTTGGATCCAAATGAGTGACAGCTTTCAGCAAAATCTCAACAAAAGCTGGGGCCAAGCCATGCAGCATTTTCAGACGATTGACCTGGGCGGTCTGAAACCAACGGCGGATGCCCCCGCACCAAGCTTGAAATTTTCGCCTGAAAAGTTGCAAAGCCTGCAAGACCAGTACTTCAAAGACGCCTCTGAATTGTGGAATCAGGGCTTGCACAACAGCTTGCAAGTCAAAGACCGCCGTTTTTCGGGTGAGGCCTGGGCCTCTAATCCAGTGGCAGCTTTCAACGCCGCGACCTATTTGCTCAACGCCCGCACCCTGATGGGGCTGGCCGAGGCGGTGGAAGCCGACGAGAAAACCCGCACCCGAATTCGCTTTGCGATTGAGCAGTGGGTGGCTGCTGCATCACCCAGCAACTTTTTGGCCTTCAATGCCGAGGCGCAAAAGAAAGCCATCGAAACTCAAGGCGAAAGCATCGCCAAAGGTGTGAAAAACCTGATGCACGACATGCAGCAGGGCCATGTCTCGATGACCGACGAAAGCCTGTTTGAAGTGGGCAAGAACGTGGCCACCACCGAAGGTGCGGTGGTTTTCGAGAACGAATTTTTCCAGCTCATCGAATACAAACCGCTCACCGCCAAAGTCTATGAAAAGCCTTTTTTGCTGGTGCCCCCTTGCATCAACAAGTTCTACATCCTCGACCTGCAGCCTGAAAACTCCCTGATTCGCTACGCCGTAAGCCAAGGCCACCGCACCTTTGTGGTCAGCTGGCGCAATCCTGACGAGTCGATGGCGCAAAAGAGCTGGGACGACTACATCGAGCACGCAGCCATCGAGGCCATCCACACCGTGCAGGCCATCACAGGCGCGCCCCAAATCAACGCTTTGGGGTTTTGCGTGGGCGGCACCATTTTGTCCACCGCCCTGGCCGTGCTGGCCGCGCGGGCTGAAAAGCCAGTGGCCAGCGCCACCTTCTTGACCACGTTGATCAACTTCACCGACACCGGCATTTTGGACGTCTTCATTGACGAAAACTTCGTCAAGTTCCGCGAGCAACAAATGGGCCAAGGTGGCTTGCTCAAAGGTCAGGACCTCGCGTCTACCTTCAGCTTTTTGCGTCCGAACGATCTGGTCTGGAACTACGTCGTGGGCAACTACCTCAAGGGCGAGACACCGCCGCCGTTTGACTTGCTCTACTGGAACAGCGACTCGACCAACTTGCCGGGTCCGTTTTACGCCTGGTACCTGCGCAACACCTACCTTGAAAACAACCTGGTCCAACCCGGCAAAGTCACCGTGTGCGGCGAGGCCATCGATCTGGGTCAAGTCGACATGCCGGTCTACATCTATGGCTCGCGCGAAGACCACATTGTCCCCATTGGTGGGGCTTATGCCAGCACGCAGGTGTTGCCGGGCAAGAAGCGTTTCGTCATGGGCGCTTCGGGACACATTGCCGGCGTGATCAACCCGCCAGCGGCCAAAAAGCGCAGCCATTGGTTGAGCGAAGGCACCCAATTCCCGGCCGATGTGAACGACTGGATCGCTAAGGCCAAAGAGGCGCCTGGCAGCTGGTGGACCGATTGGTCGGATTGGCTCAAGGGCCATGCGGGCAAACAAATTGCTGCGCCTAAGACCTACGGCAAAGCCAGCAAGTTCAAAGCCATCGAAGCGGCTCCTGGGCGTTACGTCAAAGCCAAGGCCTGATTAAATTTTTTACTGGAGACATCAATGGAAGACATCGTCATCGTTGCAGCCGCACGCACCGCCGTGGGCAAATTTGGCGGCTCGCTCGCCAAGACCCCCGCCACCGAACTGGGCAGCATCGTCATCAAGGGTTTGCTCGAGCGCAGTGGTTTGCCTGTGGATGCCATTGGTGAAGTCATCATGGGTCAGGTGCTGGCCGCAGGTGTGGGCCAAAACCCCGCCCGCCAAGCCATGATGAAAGCCGGTGTGGCCAAGGAAACGCCAGCCCTGACCATCAACGCCGTGTGCGGATCGGGCCTCAAAGCCGTCATGCTGGCCGCGCAAGCCGTGGCCTGGGGCGACAGCGAGATCGTGATTGCCGGTGGCCAGGAGAACATGAGCGCCAGCCCACATGTGTTGAACGGCAGCCGTGACGGCCAGCGCATGGGCGACTGGAAGATGACCGACACCATGATCGTGGACGGCTTGTGGGACGTGTACAACCAATACCACATGGGCATCACCGCCGAAAACGTGGCCAAGGCCCACGGCATCACCCGCGAAATGCAAGACGCGCTGGCTGCTGGCAGCCAGCGCAAAGCGGCGGCTGCCCAAGAAGCAGGCAAGTTCAAGGATGAAATCGTCGACGTGTTGATCCCTCAGCGCAAGGGCGACGCGCTGGTGTTCAACACCGACGAATTCATCAACAAGAAAACCAGCGAAGAAGTGCTCGCCGGTCTGCGCCCCGCCTTTGACAAGGCTGGCAGCGTGACCGCAGGCAACGCCTCGGGCATCAACGATGGCGCTGCCGCCGTGATGGTCATGTCGGCCAAGAAGGCGGCTGCTTTGGGCCTCAAGCCCCTGGCCCGCATTGCGGCCTTTGGCACCAGCGGCCTGGACCCGGCCACCATGGGCATGGGCCCGGTGCCTGCCTCGCAAAAAGCCCTGGCCCGTGCGGGCTGGAAAGCCGCTGACGTGGACCTGTTTGAGCTGAACGAAGCCTTTGCTGCACAGGCTTGCGCCGTGAACCAGGCGTTGGACATTGATCCGGCCAAGGTCAACGTCAACGGCGGTGCCATTGCCATTGGTCACCCCATCGGCGCGTCTGGTTGCCGCATTTTGGTGACTTTGTTGCACGAAATGCTGCGCACCCAGGCCAACAAGGGTTTGGCCGCGCTGTGCATTGGCGGCGGCATGGGCGTGTCCCTGGCCATCGAGCGCGTTTAAAAACCAGGCACGCCACCTCCTTGGATTGGCCCACTGCCCAGCTGTATAAGGGCAGCCCTTCCGAAGGATGTGAGTGCCTTCACTTCATTTCACTTCACTCATAACCAGGAGACAAATATGAGTCAAAAAGTAGCTTACGTCACAGGCGGCATGGGCGGCATCGGAACCGCGATTTGCCAGCGCCTTCACCAAGAAGGTTTCAAGGTCATCGCAGGCTGCGGCCCTACGCGTGACTTCACCAAATGGTTGGACGAGCAAAAAGCCCTGGGCTTCACCTTTTACGCCTCGGTGGGCAATGTGGGTGACTGGGACTCCACGGTGGAGGCCTTCACCAAGGCCAAGGCCGAGCACGGCACCATCGATGTCTTGGTCAACAACGCCGGCATCACCAAGGACCGCATGTTCCTGAAGATGACGCGCGAAGATTGGCAAGCTGTGATGAACCCCAACTTGGATTCCATGCTCAACGTGACCAAGCAAGTGGTTGCCGATATGGTTGAAAAAGGCTGGGGCCGCATCATCAACATCAGCTCGGTCAATGGTGAAAAAGGCCAAGCCGGTCAAACCAATTACTCGGCGGCCAAAGCCGGTATGCACGGTTTCTCGATGGCCCTGGCCCAAGAGTTGGCCACCAAGGGCGTGACGGTCAACACCGTGAGCCCTGGCTACATCGGCACCGACATGGTCAACGCCATCCGTCCTGACGTATTGGAGAAAATCGTCGCCACCGTGCCTGTCAAGCGCTTGGGCAAGCCCAGCGAGATCGCCTCCATCATCGCCTGGATGGCCAGCGAAGACGGCGGCTACACCACCGGTGCTGATTTCGCCGTGAATGGCGGTTTGCACATGGGCTGATCTGGCCTCTGCGCCCGACAATCCCGCCAAACCCCGCCCATGGCAACATGGTGTCGGGGTTTTTTATCGTCCTCGCTTTGAAGTTGACCAACCTCACCGTGGCCGCCCACTTACACAACTTTGAGACCATCGATTTGACCCAAAACGGCGCTGGTGGCGCAGGCACGCTCAAGCTGGATCGCAATGCCATCATCAATCTGTCGGACCTCTTGGACAACACCGCCACCAGTGGTGTGGATGAGAGCCAGATGCTGGTGGTCAACGGCAAAGCGGGTGACACTCTGCAATTGGTGGACAGTGGCAGCTGGAACACCGTGACCACCGGCTTGAAAGGCGCAGACCTGAATAACACCTACGGCCCGGACTAGAATTTCACGCCAGCAGACCTGTACATCCAACTGAGGAACAACGGCGTCACCCTGTTCATCGACGATGACTTCACCCGCAGCAACCTGTAAGTTGGTACCTGCCTGTTCACCCCAGTCGGAGTTTTGGCTCCGACTGGGGAGGGCCATTATGGCGTATTCAAGTACGAACTGCAACACGGTTTAACGAGGCGTGAAACACCTCGTGGGGTGTCTTGAATCCCAGCCGCTTTCTGGGGCGGTGATTCAATCTGTTTTCGATCATAGTCAA
>JAIXOZ010000049.1 GCA_027486495.1 Comamonadaceae bacterium
GCGTTGTAGGCCGCCGCCCACCACAGGTTTTGCCGCACGATGCGCATGGTTTGGCGACTGCGCTGCAAGGTGTTGACCAACACATCGAGTTGGCCGCCCATCAGCACGAAGTCGGATTTGGACTGCGCCAGCGGCACCGCCTGGCCCAACGCAAAAGACACATCGGCCCCGGCCAGTACAGGGCCGTCGTTCAAGCCATCGCCCACCATGGCCACTTTGTGACCTTGGGCCTGCAGGGCCTGAAGTGCTTGCAATTTGTGCTGGGGACTGCACCCGCCTTGCGCATCGGCAATGCCCACGACCTGGGCCACCTGGGCCACCGCAGCGGGGCCGTCGCCAGACAACACCTTCAGGCTCAAGCCCATGTGTGACAAGGCACGCACCACACCTGCCGCCTCGGGGCGCACTTGCTCGGCCAATTCAAAGCTGGCCAACCAGCCCGATGCATCGGCGAGACTCACCTGCAGGTGGTGCCCAGCGCGCGTGGGCGCCGCGCAAAAAGCGGCCGAGCCCAAACGCAAGGCTTGGGGCGCAAGGCCTGACTGCGTCAAAACGCCTTGCACGCCCTGCCCTGCCAGCTCGCTCACGTCGTGCGCAGCCAGTGCTTCCAAATCATGCAAACGCCCAGCGGCTTCGGCTCGGCGCCGGGCCTCGGACCACAGGGCGCGAGAGACCGGGTGCAAGGAATGGCGCGCCAAACTGCTCGCCCAGTCCAGTGCCTGCGCCTCGCTCACACCGTTGCGGGTGTGGATGTGGACCACTTCAAAAGCATCGCGTGTCAGAGTGCCCGTCTTGTCAAAAATCACGGTGTCAATGAGGGCCAGATTTTGCAGCGCACTCAGTCGTCGCACCAGCACACCGCTGCGCGCCAGAGCCCCGGCCGTGGCCAACATGGCCGCAGGTGTCGCCAACGAAAAAGCGCAAGGGCAGGTCACGATCAGCACGGCAACGGCCACCATCACCGCGTGCGCAGGGTCACTTGGCCACCAATAAATGGCCGAAGCCAGCGAAGCCAACATCACCGCCACCAAAAAGGGCTTGGCCCAACGGTCCACCAGCTGCGCCATGGCAGGCTTGGAGACCGAGGCGCTCTCCATCAGCGCCACAATTTGGGCATAGCGGGTGGCTGCGCCAATTTGCTCGATCTGCACCTGCAGCGGGCCGCTCAGGTTGTGGCTGCCTGCAATCACGCGATCGCCCTCGCCGCGTGCCAACGGCCTGGACTCCCCCGTCAGCAAGGCCTCGTCCACCTGGGTTTGGCCAGCCAACACGAGGCCATCGCCCGCAAAAGCCTCGCCGGGCAGGACTTCGATCACATCACCGACTTGCAAGCGCCGAATGGACATGAGCGCCCATGTGCCATCGGTCTGGCGCTTGCGCACGCTGTCGGGCAAGCGGTTGAGCACGGCCTCGAGTGCCCCAGCCGTGCGGTCGCGCATGCGCAGCTCCAGCCAGCGGCCCGTGAGCAAAAAGAACACAAACATGGTGAACGAGTCAAAAAAGACCTCGACCCCGAACGGCCCTTGGGGCTCGAAGGTGCCCAGCGTGCTGACCACAAAGGTCACCACCATGCCCAGCGCCACGGGCAAATCCATGCTGATCTGGCGCTCGCGCAGGTCGCGCCAGGCGCTGCTGAAAAATGGCGTGCACGAAAAAAACATCACCGGCAAGGACAACACCCAGGACGCCCAGCGCAGCAAATGCACCGCTTCGTCCGAGATGTCACCCGGTTGCGTAAGGTACGTTGGCGTGGCGTACATCATGACTTGCATCATGCACAGGGCCGCCGCCGCCCAGCGCCAAACCATTCGCCTGGCCTCTTCTCGCCTGCGCGCATGGGCATGGGCATCGTTGGCGGGCAAAGCCTTGTAGCCATGGCGCTCGACCGAGCGCATCCACTCGGAGGGGCGGGTCAGCTCAGGCGACCAAACGATCTGGCCCCGGTGGCTGGCACCGCTGATTTGCACCGACTGCACGCCTGGCACGGCACGCAGGGCATCTTCCAGCGTGATGGCGCAGGCCGCGCAATGCATGCCCTCAAACACGACGCTCGATCGCCAGCATCCCGACTCGGTTTTTTCGGGCAAGCTGAACGCCGCCCACTCCTCTGGCACATCCAGCAGTTCCAGCCGCTGCTGCGGGGTGTCACAAGTGACCTGTGTCAGCTCAGGCCCAGCCGATTCCACCGCATGAGAAGGCGCGGTGTGCTGGTTGAGCAAGAAATTGACTTGGGTCATGTTTCGAAGATACGACAGCTGCCTCGATCAAAGCTTGATGTACATCAAGCGCTCTCATTTGCTGCTCTTTTAAGCTGGGTTCTTCTCATTTCCAACAGGAGCACCTCATGTACAAACGCATCCTTGTGGCCACCGACGGTTCCACCTTGTCCAAAAAAGCCGTCATCAGCGCCATCGAACTGGCGGCCACCTGTGGCGCAGAGCTGGTCGCCATCAAGGTGGTGCCGCGCTACCCGCAGGCGTACTTTGAAGGCAGCATCCCCCTGTCCAGCGATGAAATCTCGCGGGTGGAAAGCCAGTGGACCGAAGCTGCTCAAATGCAATTGACCGCAGTCGAAAAAAGCGCCAAGGCCAAAGCCGTCAGCACCAAAACCATCACCGTCAAATCCGACGTGGTTTCAGACGCCATCATTGCTGCAGCCAAAAAACACAAAGCCGACCTGATCGTCATGGCCTCGCACGGGCGCAAGGGCATCAAGCGCCTGCTGCTGGGCAGTGAAACCCAGCAGGTGCTGACGCACTCGCACATTCCGGTGTTGGTGCTGCGCTGAGGAACGACCGCAGGTGGGCACAAAAACCCCTCATCAATGGAGCCACGAGAAAAATTAACTAAAATGAATTCATTAAAACCCGCCACATCTGCCCATGAGCTCACTTTTCAGGCAACGCCACAGCACCGACCGACCAAGCGCACACAACACCTGCCCGCTTCGGTCAATCGTCTTGGGCACCACTTTGTTCATCGCCTGTGCGCTGGGTCTGGGCATCGCGCATGGCCAAGACTTGACGCTTGAGAGCTGGCGCAAGGACGACCAGATTTTCTGGGACAAGGTCCTGATCCCGGCCTTTCAGCGACAACACCCGGAGATCAAGTTGAAGTTCCAACCCGAGGAACCCTTGGCCTACGATTCACGGCTCGAAGCCCGTCTGTCCACCCGGCGCGCAGGTGACCTGATTTTTTGCCGACCCTTTGACGCCAGCGTGCGCATGCAAGCCAAGGGTTATCTGCTGCCCCTGAAAGAAGAGGCACTCAAAAACTTCAATCCGCAAGCTCGCCAAGCTTGGACGACCGACGACGGCAGCACCACCTACTGCTTGCCTGTGGCCTATGTGATGCATGGTCTGTTTTACAACAAGAAAATCCTGCGGGACCTCCAACTCAAACCCCCATCGACTTGGGCTCAGTTCTACCAATTGCTCGACCAAGTGAAGGCCAGCCAAACCGTGACCCCGCTGGCTCTGGGCACAGCGGACATGTGGGAATCGACCCAGGTGGTGTTCACCGGTTTGGGGCCCAACTTTTGGGAGGGTGAAAAGGCCAGGCAAGGTCTGATCGAGGGCACGGTCAAATTTACCGACCCGGGCTTCCTCAAGGCTTGGCAGATGATGGCCAAGCTCAAGCCCTACATGCACCCTCAGCAAAACAGCATGTCCAATGGAGACATTCAGCTGCTGTTTGCCACGGGCAATGCAGCGGTCTACCCCTCAGGCTCCTGGGACATCGACTTTTTGCGCAGCACCAGCTTTGCCTACAAAAAACCCATTGACTTGGGTGTCTTCAAACCGCCAGTTGAACGAGAAGGCCAAGCTTGCCACATCTCGGCACATCCCGATTTTGGCATCGGGGTGAACAAACACAGCCCGAACCAAGCTGCCGCACTCAAGTTCATCGCTTGGCTGGGCACCGCCGATTTCGCCCAATTGCTCACCGATACGCTGACCGGCTACTTTCCTTTGGCGGACCATCCGATCAAAATCAATGACCCTTTGGGGCAGGAAATGATGAGCTGGCGGCGCAGTTGCCAAGACACGATCCGCCTGAACGCTCAAAAAATCAACCGGGTTTGGCCTTCGATGGAGGAAGAACTCTGGTTTGCCAACGTGAAAGTGCTCAACCAAGACATCACACCGGAGCAGGCAGCTCGACACATCCAGAGCGTGCACGAGAAAAACGCTTACCTCAAATAACGTCTTCCCTCAAATGACCACAGGATGCGGTCATTTGGGGGGAGGCCCGTTTTGGGTGCTTACAACGCTTCAGGCGAGAAACAGGTTTTTGTGTTGCTCGCGCAGCAAGTTCTTTTGCACCTTGCCCATGGTGTTGCGCGGCAATTCAGCCACCACAAAGCAGCGCTTGGGAATCTTGAAATTCGCCAGCTTGGCCTTGAGCTCAGCCAAGACGGCCTCAGGCTGAACAGTGGCCCCAGGCTTGGCAATGACCACGGCCACACCCACCTCGCCAAAGTCGGGATGGGGCACACCGACCACCGCACTTTCGGCCACGCCGGCCATCTCGTTGATGTAGCCCTCGATCTCAGCCGGGTAGACGTTGTAACCGCCACTGATGATCAAGTCCTTGCTGCGGCCCACAATGGTCACATAGCCGCGCTCATCCACTTTGCCCACATCGCCGGTCTTGAAAAAACCGTCGGCGGTGAACTCTTCAGCGGTTTTCTCGGGCATGCGCCAGTAGCCCTTGAACACATTGGGGCCTTGGACCTGGATGCCGCCGATCTCACCCACAGGCATGCCCTGCCCGTCGTCGCCGCGCACGCGCAAGGACACGCCAGGCAAGGGAAAACCCACCGTGCCTCCGCGCCGCTCGGTTTGCTTGGCGTAACGCTTGTCGGCTGCATAGGGGTTGGAGGTCAACATGGCGGTCTCGCTCATGCCGTAGCGCTCCAAAATGGTGTGGCTCGTGCGCTGCTGCCATTCGGTGAAGGTCTCGATCAACAAAGGCGCTGAGCCCGCGATGAACAGCCGCATGTTTTTCACGGCCGCTTTGTCCAAAGCGGGCTCTGCCAGCATGCGCACATACAACGTGGGCACGCCCATGAAGACCGTGGCTTTGGCCATGTGGGCAATGGCGCGTTTCGGGTCGAACTTGGCCATCCAGATCATCTTGCTGCCGTTGATCAGCGCGCCATGAATGGCCACAAACAAACCGTGCACATGGAAGATCGGCAAGGCATGGATGAGCACATCGCCACGGCCATCCGGCCCCCCTGTCGATTTCCAGCCCCAGTAATCCTTGAGCGTGACGGCGTTGCTCAGCATGTTGCCGTGCGTGAGCATCGCCCCTTTGCTGCGTCCGGTGGTGCCGCTGGTGTACAAAATGGCGGCCAGGTCATCGGCTTGGCGCGGCACGGGTTTGTGCTGGTCACTGTGGTGGGCGGCTCGCTCGAGCAAGCTGCCCGTGCGGTCATCGCCCAGCGTGAACACATGCTGCGTGCCCGCCTTGAAAGCGATTTTGCTGACCCAGCCAAAATTGGCCGGACTGCACACCACCACGGCAGGCTCGGCATTGCCAATGAAGTACTCGATCTCGGCACTTTGGTAGGCGGTGTTGAGCGGCAAAAACACATACCCAGCGCGCAATGTGGCCAGGTACAGCATCATGGCTTCGACCGATTTTTCGACCTGCACCGCCACCCGGCTGCCTTCGGGCAAATCCAGTGATTGCAGCAAATTGGCCATCATGGCCGTGGCACGGTCCAGGTCTTGCCAGCTGTAGCTCAGGCCTTCGTCGGTCTCGACCGCCACCGCAGTCAAATCGGCAGGAAATGCAGCCCGCAGGGCCGAAAACAGGTTGATATGGGTCATGGTTTCAAAATGGAAACGTGAAATAAGGCATGAAAAAGGGCCCGATCACAGGCCCTTTTGACATCCAGCACCGCACTCAGTCGAGCTTGGCTCCCGAGGCCTTGACGACTTGCGACCACTTGGTCAGTTCTTTCTTGATGAAAGCATCGAATTGCCCTGCAGTGAGGTTGGGGAACTCCGCGCCCTGGTTGGCCCAGACGACTTTGGCCTCGTCGGTCTGGCAGGCTCGGCGCAACTCCTCAATGGCCTTGGCCTGGGCATCGGCAGGCGTGCCCTTGGGGGCCCACACACCATACCAAGTGGACACGGTGTAGTCGGGCAAACCCAGTTCGGCAGAACAGGGAACATCTGGGAATGCCGCATTGCGTTTGGCCCCCGAGACCATCAGGGCCTTGATGCGGCCGCCCTTGATGTGGGCCGCCGACGAGCCCAGACCGTCAAACATCATGTCCACGTTGCCCGCAATGAGGTCTTGCAGGGCCGGGCCAGCACCCCGGTATGGAATGTGGGTAATAAAGGTCTTGGTCTGCATCTTGAACAACTCGCCGGCCAGATGGTGCGAGGTACCGCCCCCGGCAGAGCCGTAATTCAGGCGTCCGGGGTTCTTCTTGACCATCTCCAAAAAGGCCTTGAAGTCGGCCGTCTGGACTTTTTTGGGATTGACCACCAGAACCTGCGGCACATTGGCCACCAAAATCAAAGGGATCAGGTCACGTTCGAGGTCGTAATCCAGCTTGGGGTACATGCTAGGAGCAATCGTGTGGTGCACGGCGCCCATGAACAGGTTGTAGCCATCGGGCGCCGATTTTGCGGCCACACCAGCACCCAATGTGCCACCCGCGCCACCCCGGTTATCAATGATCAGTTGTTTGCCGGTCAGCTTGGCAAACTGCGCCGACATGGGCCGAGCAAACGCATCGGTGCCACCGCCCGCCGGAAAAGGGACCACCATATTCACAGGCTTGCTGGGCCAGCTGCTTTGGGCTTGGGCCAACAAAGGCAGCGAGCCCGTCACGGCGGCCATCACCTTCAAAAAATCGCGGCGTTGGCCCCATAGGTTCAAATTTTGCATGTTGTGTCTCCTGGTTTTGTTCGGAAACGTCATCATAAAGATTTTCCAAACACAGGCGGAGGCCAGGGTGTCGCCCCAAACCCGGACCCGGACCCGTCCTCCACCGTCAAGCCGCCCCGCCCATGCACGGCCTTGGCCTTGCGTTTGGTCAGTTTCCACTGACCCGCACAGGGCATCACAAGGCCGCCAGCATCTCCATGGCTTTGGCAAAACCGGCACCGGGGTGGCAAACATCCAGATGCACCACCGGCAAGCCCAAGCGCTGCGCACCCACCACGTTGCGCAGCTGGTCGTCCACAAACACCGCTTGTTCGGCCTGCACCCCCAAGGCCCCCAAACACGCCTGGTACGCGCGGGGGTCGGGCTTGAGAATGTGGGTGTAAGTGGCGTCGACGATCACGTCAAACTGCTGCAGCAAGGGCAATCGGTCGCGAAAATCAGCCCCATAAAACAGATCCAGCTCGTTGGACAAAATGCCCAACTTGTAGCCCAACGCCTTGGCCTGCTGGATGGCCGCCACCGCCTCAGGCCGGATCACGGCCTGCACATCGGATCCTCGCGCCCGCTGCACAAAGGTTTGCATCTCGGTCCAGTCTTCGCCCAGCAAGCGCCCGACCTCTTGGGTGCGCTGCATCCAATAATCGCGCTCGCTGATGCGGTCGGCCTGCATGGCTTGCCACAGCGCATCGGCCTCGGGCGCAAACGGGCCTTGCCAGGTGAGCGTGCCGGCAGCCAAGCCCAAAGCCGCTTCGCTCAGCGCATGGGTTTCAAACAGGGTGCGGCTGATGACGCCACCAAAGTCCAGAATCAGGGCTTTGTTGTCGGGTTTCACCACATCAAGCATGTTCGGCTTTCCTGGCCACATCAGACTTCACCAGCCCACGCGCCAGCCAATCGTCAAAAACCAACAGCACCTGCTGCACAAACGCCGCATCGTTGATGTGCGCGTCAATGCGCGAGACCTCGGCCGCCCCCCAATCGCATTGGCCGCATTCGTCCATCAGCGCCGCCAAGCCTTCGGCATCGTGCAGCGGCGCACCGGGCCGGTCCCACTCCTCAATGCCCTGCAAAGGCAGCACCAGGTGCACCGGGCCTTGGGCCTGACGCAAGCGGCTGGCCAATTCGCGGGCAAATTCGCGGCGCATGTCGGCGTTGATGCCCACCGAGGCGATCAATCGGTTGTGGTCGTGGGAGGGCCGCCCGGCAAAGCGCTCGGGCATCTGGCCCCAGGCGGGGTAATCCACCAGGTCGGTGGCACCGGGGGCAACGATCATCGGCACGCCTTTGAGGCCTGCGCCCATCAATCGATCCGGTCCGGCGCTCACGACTGAGCCGCCCATCTGGTTGACCATCTCCTGCAAGCTGAAGTCCATCACGCAGGCGAACTGCCCTTGCGCAGCCAGCGATTCAAACGCCCGCCCCCCCATGCCTGTGGTGTGAAACACCGCCAAGTCAAAACCACGTTGGTCCAGTTCGGGCTTCAACTGCACCATGTATTTCAGGCAACTCGTGCCCAAAGATGTCATGCCGACCACTGGCCTGTTGAATCGCGGCACTCGGGCCACGCGGCAGGCCCCCACCACCGCGCCTGCGGCTTGCGCCAGCGCCGATTGGCACAGGCTGTTGAGGCCATACAAGCCACCCGCCCACAGCACCATCATCAAATCGGGTGGCATGCGCTCGGGCGGTAAAAGCGGCGAAAACGCCACCGTCGACAACACCACCTTGGGCACGCCCAGCGGCAAGCTGCTGGCCACGTCGAGGGCCAAGTCGGTGCCCATGGTGCCGCCCAGGACCAGCAAGCCGTCGATCTGCCCTTCCCGGTGCATTTCGGCGGCCAGAACGCTGGCACCTTGCGCCATCAGGGCCATGGCACTGTTTTCGTCGCCGCTGTCCATCACCTGCTGCAGCGTCACACCTGCAGCCTCAGCCACGTCGGTGTTGGCCACATCGGGCGCGACTTTCCCTTTGGCCAGCACCCCCACGTCCATGATCAACGCCTGGCCGCCAGCGGCTTGCACCTGCTCGCGCATGAAGCCGATCTCGTCGCTCTTGGTGTCCACGGTGCCGACGATCAGGATCACGGGGCTTTTCATGCGCGGCCCTCCTGCACGGCAGCAAACGCGCCTTCGAGCACGTCGCACATGAAGTCCACCTCCTCACAGGTGATGACCAACGGCGGCGACAGGATCAGGTTGGGGCCCGAAATGCGCACCATCAAGCCCGCCTTGTAGGCCGCCTTGGCCACCCGCGCCGGGATGTCGCTGCTGCGGGTCATGGGCGTGCGCTTAGCTTTGTCGCTCACCATTTCGATGCCCAGCATCAGGCCCACGCCGCGCACATCGCCCACAAAGCTGCAGGTGTCGACCAGCTTGCGCAAGCGGGTCTGCAGGTGCGCGCCCACACGGGCCGCGTTGCCGGGAATGTCCAGCGCCTCGATCTGGTCGAGTGTGGCCAGCGCCGCCGCCGCTGCGATCGGGTGCGCGCTGTAGGTGTAACCGTGCGAGACCGAAGCCGTGCCCGTGGTGTCGGCGTCAAACACCTCGGCGATGCGGCGGTTGATGGCCGTGGCCCCGAGCGGGATGTAGCCCGAAGAAATGCCCTTGGCCAGGCACCACATGTCGGCATTCACCCCCCACAGACGGGTGCCAAACAGCTCGCCACTGCGGCCAAAGCCGGTCACCACCTCGTCGGCAATCAGCAGCACGCCGTACTTGTCGCAAATCTGGCGGACCAGCGGCCAGTAGTTGGGCGGTGGCACGATCACGCCGCCTGCGCCCTGGACCGGCTCGGCAATGAAGGCCGCCACCGTATCAGGCCCCTGGAACACGATTTCGCGCTCCAGCAGCTCGGCGCAGATTTCACCCAAGCGAATCGGGTCATCGGTGTAGGGATTGTGATAGGCCCAAGGCGTGTCGATGTGAAAGCACCCGGGCAGCAAGGGCTCATAGGCGCGGCGGAAATTGGTGTTGCCGTTCACGCTCATGCCGCCAAAATGCACGCCGTGGTAGCCCTGGCGCAGGCTGATGAATTTGAAGCGGTCGGCTTGGCCCTTGAGCTTCCAGTACTGGCGAGCCACCTTCAGAGCGCCTTCCACGGCATCGGAGCCGCCAGTAGAAAACATCACCGTGGCCACATCCTCGGGCTGCATCAACTGCACCAGGCGTTTGGACAGCTCGATCGCCCGCACATGGGTCGTGCCGCGGAACACGTTGTAAAACGGCAGCTCGTCCATCTGCGCCACGATGGCGTCGCGCACCGGTTTGTTGCTGTGGCCCAGGTTGCAGGCCCACAGCCCACCCACGCCATCGAGCATTTTGTGACCGTCCACATCCCAGATCCAGCAGCCCTCACCTTTGGCAATGATGTCAGGGGTGGACTTTTTCATCGCCCCCGGGTGGGCCATGGGGTGCCACAGGTATTGGGCGTTGTCGGCCTTGAGTTGCTCGTAGTTCATCGTTTTCCCTTTGTTTTTTACAGCTGAATCCAGGCCGTTTTCAGGTCCAGGTATTTGTCCAAGGCGTGCATCGACTTGTCGTGCCCATTGCCCGACTGGCGCACCCCGCCCAAAGGCACGGTGATGTCCGGGCCGCCATAGGTGTTGACGTGCACCACACCCGCCTTGATGGCGCGCACCATGCGGTGGGCACGCGAGAGGCTGCCCGTCCACACGGCAGATGCCAGGCCATAGGTCGAATCGTTGGCCAGCCGCACCGCCTCGGTCTCGTCGTCAAAAGGCAAAACCGCCAGTACCGGGCCGAAGACCTCTTCGCGGGCCAAGGTCATGTCGGGCGTCACACGGTCAAACAAGGCTGGGGCCATGTAACTGCCGCCCGCCACGGGTTGCAAAACCCCGCCGCCCACGCGCAATCGGGCACCCTGCTGCAGCGCAGTCTGCACCGCCGCCAGGTTTTTGGCCAGCTGGCGGGCGCTGCTCACCGCACCGATCTCGGTCGTCACATCCAGCGGGTCACCCACGCGCAAACTGGCCGCGATGTTTTGCAGACGCTCCACAAATTCGTCGTGCACCGAGCGCTGCACCAAGAGGCGCGAGCCTGCCACACACACCTGCCCACTGTTGCGAAAGATGCCCATGGCAGACACCTTGGCCGCTTGCGCCAGATCCTGCGCATCGTCAAAAACAATGTTGGGCGACTTGCCGCCCAGCTCCAGATAGACCCGCTTCAAGTTGGACTCGGCCGAAGCCTTGAGCAGCAAGCGCCCCACCGGGCCGGAGCCGGTGAAGGTCAAGATGTCCACGTCCATGTGCCTCGCCAACGCATCACCCGCCTCCGCGCCCGTGCCGGTCACCACATTGAGCACGCCCGGCGGCAAGCCCGCATCCAGACACAGCTGTGCCAAACGCAGCAAAGACAGCGAGGCATCTTCAGACGGCTTGAGCACCACCGAGTTGCCCGTCGCCAGCGCGGGCGCGATCTTCCAGGCGCCGATCATGAGCGGAAAGTTCCAGGGCACGATGGCCGCGACCACGCCCACAGGCTCCTTGTGGATCAGGCCCAGCGTACCCTCGGGCGTGGGGGCGATCTCGCCGTTGATCTTGTCCACGCACTCGGCGTAGTAGCGGAAGGTGCCCGCAGCGCTGCCCGGCTCGGCCTTCCAGGCCATGGCGATTTCGGTGCCGTTGTCGCGCACACCCAGCACCGCCAGCTCGGCGTGGTGCGCTTCGATGCGGTCAGCAATGCGGTGCAGCACCTTCTTGCGCTCGGCTGGCGCCATTCGCGACCACACGCCTTGCTCAAACGTGCGGCGAGCCGCTTGCACGGCGCGGTCGACATCGACTGGCCCTGCCGCAGCGATGGTGCAGATCTGTTGCCCGTAGATGGGCGAGACCACGGGCAGCGTCTGGCCTGAGGACGCGGCCGCCCATTGCCCGTCGATCAGCAGACCCTGATCAGAGATAGGCAGGTGACGCAGCGCGTCGATCTGTTCTTGTTTCATCAATCTCTTTCAGTCAGGTACCTGCAGCACGATGCCATCGAGCGCATTCGACGCGATCAGCTGGCAGCTCAGGCGGCTGCCCGTCTGGCGGGGTGCGTTGACGATGTCCAGCATGGCGTTTTCCACTTCATCCATGGGCGGGCAGGCGGCCAGCCAGGCTTCATCGACATAGACATGGCAAGTGGCGCACGACAGGCAGCCGCCACATTCGCCCGCAACGCCGGGGATGCCGTTCATCTGCGCAGCATCCATCAAGTTGGTGCCGTCGTTCACGTCGTCGCTCACGCGGTCGCCATTGCTCATGATCCAGTGCACTTGAGGCATGGGGTGGGTTCTTTCAGATCAGATGAATCGGATGTAGTAATCGCGCAGCGCCTCGCATTCCAGGCCCGCCGTGCGCTCGATCTCGTGGCGCTTGATGCCCACATGGTTGGCCACCAGGCCTTCACCCAGCGCTTGCGTGAGCGCCGTGTCGGCTTCGAGCGCGTCCAAGGCACCGCCCAAGGTGTCGGGCACGCTCTGAGTGGCGTCCTTGTTTTCCAGGCAGTCGCCCGTCTCTGCGGGTTGCAGTGCATAAGCATTGGCCACGCCCAGGTGGGCGGCCTGCAACACCGCAGCGGTGTGGGTGTAGGGGTTGGCCGCCGCGTCGCCCATGCGGTGCTCGATGCGCGCGCCGGGGCCGCTTTCGGCCGACAGGCGCACCGTGACGCCTCGGTGGTCCACCGCCCAGTTTTGCCAGAAACCCGATAGGCTGGCCGGTTGCAGGCGCTGGTACGAGTTGGCGCTGGGGGCCAACAAGCCCGCCAGCGCCTGGTGGTGGTGCATCAGCCCAGCGGTGCAGCCCAGCGTCAAGGCATTGAACTGGCTCGCATCATGGCCGCCAGAGATGGCATTGTGGCCTTGACCGTCACGCAGGCTGAAGTTGATGTGCACGCCGCTGCCGCCCACCGTGAGGATGGGTTTGGGCATGAAGGTCAACACGATGCCGTGCTGGAACGCCACTTCACGCGCCAGCAGACGGAACAAAAAGATGTCGTCCACCGCCTTGACGGCGCGGTCGTAGGTCAGCGTGAACTCGAACTGCGGTGCGTCGTATTCGGTGTTCATGCTGTCGATGCGAAAGCCCGCGGCCGTGGCTTTTTCCCACAGCGCGTCGGTGAAGCCCCGGGGGTCGGAGAATGGACCGGTTGAATACACATGGGCTGCAGGCGTGTCGTAGGGTTTGAGCGAGCCGTCGGGCTCGATCTGGAAGGCAAAGGCTTCGAGCTCAATGCCCACCATCGGGTCGTAGCCCATGGCTTGCCAGTCGGCCACGGCGCGCTTCAAGGCACTGCGCCCGCACATGGGCAGAGGGGTGCCGTCGTTGGCTTTCAGGTCACCCACCGCGACCTGGGTGAAAGGCTGCCAGCCGGGGCGGATGTCCTCGGGGGTGTAGACGGCCTCCATGTCGGGCAGGCCTTCCATGACCATCGCGCCCGGAGCCGGGATCAGCTCTTTTTCGTAAGTGACGCCAAAAGTGCCGCGGCAAAAGCGGGCACCGCCGCCCTGCCCAGGTTTGAGCGTGACGTATTTGCCCCGCGCAATGGCCAGGTGGTCGCAAAACAGCACCCGCAGGCGTTCTTGAACATTGGACATGGTGGTTCCTTTCAACCCTGGGTTCAGATGAGGTGCATGCGCACCGGCAGGCGTTTGATGCCACAAACAAAATTCGAACGCAAAAAGGCGTGCTCACCCGTTTGCTCAATGCGGTCCACACGCTTGATCAGCTCTTGCATCAAGACGCGCAACTCCAGCCGTGCCAGCCACATGCCCAAGCAGGCATGCGCCCCGCCCTGCCCAAACGCCAGGTGGCGGTTCACGCCCCGGCTCAGGTCAACGGTGAAGGGCTTCTCAAAAGCCCGCTCGTCGCGGTTGCCAGAGATGAACCAGAGCAGCACCTTGTCGCCCGCTTTGACATGTTTGCCGTGGTACTCAAAGTCCTCGGTCGCGGTGCGGCGAAAGTGTGTGGCGGGTGAGGCCCAGCGGATGAACTCGTCGGCCACGCCCTCCCAGGCGGCCTCGCCTTGCACCGCCTTGAGTTGCTGCATCAAGTCCGGCTGGTTGGCCAGCGCGTGCAAGGCGGCAGCAATTGAATAGCGTGTGGTGTCGTTGCCCGCAGCCACCAGCAGGCAAAAGAAGTTGCGGAATTCGGTGTCGCTGATCACATTGCCCTGCGCATCGGGCTGGGTGATCAGGTGCAGCACGCCGCTGGTGTCGCCCGCGCTGCGCTTGCGTTCCATCAGCTGCGCCGCGTAGTCGAACAGGTCGACCCCGGCGGGCGATCGAAACGGCATGAAGCGGTAGGCCTCGGTGTCCATTTTGTCGACCACATGGCTGGTGAAGTCGCTGTCGGTGTTGCCCATGAGGGCGTCGCCCTTGTCCACCAGCCAATCCAAGTCTTCTTCGGGCAGGCCCACGATGCGCCCGAGCATGCGCATCGGCAGTTGACGGGCAATGTGGTGCGTGGCGTCAAACTCACCCAGCGCCAGCGCTTGGTCGAGGATGCCCACACACAGCTCGCGGATCTGCTCTTCGTACAAGGCCATCATGGGCTTGGAAAAGGCCTTGGCCACCAGCATGCGGGTGCGGGTGTGCTCGGGCGGGTCGGTCTCTTGGAAGGTGCGCCGAGCCATGTACTCCTCGTGCGACTGGTCTTCCATGCGGATGCCCTGGGCCGAAGACAAGCGCTGGTGGTTGCGGTTGAGCTCCAGGATATCGGCGTGCCGCGTGACCGACCAAAAGCCCTTGCCATCGGCCCAGTCACACCAGGCCATGGGGTCTTCATCGCGCAGGCGCTTGAAGGTGTTGTGCGGCGTGCCGTTCAGATAGCTGTCGTGGCTGGAGATGTCGGCGTGGCCATCGTCGGTGGGGTGCCAGACGGTCATTGTGGGTTTTTCCTTGCGTGTTCAAAAAATTGCGCCATCCAATGCCCAAACAGCGGCACATCGGCGGCGTTGGTCAGACTGGCGTGGGCGCGAGCGATCGTTTCGGCATCGAGCTTGTCGGCCAGGAAGCCCAACAAGGCCTGCATAAATACCAGCGGCATCTCGGGGTGGAACTGGGTGGTCCAGATGTGCTGACCGATCTGCATCGAGCCGATGGGGCAAAAATCGCTGCCCCCCAGGCACTCGGCCTCCTCGGGCATGCGGGTGACTTGCTCGTTGTGGGCGGCCATCAAGGTGGTGGTGCTTTGCGCGGGCTGCATCCAGGGGCGTGTGGCCTGCCAGTGCGTGGGCGCGGTGCCCAGGCCCCAGCCTGCAGCGTTGCGCACCACCTGCCCGCCCAGCGCTCGGGCCACCGCCTGGTGGCCAAAGCACAGGCCAACCAGCGGCTGGCGTGCGGCGTGCACGGCCCGGATGAACGCCAGCAGCTGCCCCACCCAGGGCAGGCTGTCGTCGTTGACCGAAGCCGGGCTGCCGGTGATGACGTAACCGTCAAAGTCTGCGGGGCTCGCGGGCAGCACCCCGTCCTTGACCGGCACGACCTCAAAAGTCCAGTCGGGCCGCAGGGGCTTCAGCAGCTGAACGACCTTTTGACCATCGTTCGGAAAATCCGCAGCAAACGCCGAGGTGTCGTTGTTGGTCAGCAAAACAGCCAAGCGCAGGGTCATACAGTCACTTTCAAACTGACAGCCATGCTATGCACAAGGCACTGCAAGCACTATCAATTTTGGGCACCACACACCGAGGGTTTTCACTTGGCCAAATCGAAGGCAATCATTGTGGACGAACAACCCCTTTGTACAAACCCAACAAAACCAGAAAGTAAATCGCAAAAAAACCAGTTTGCAACCAGTAAATCAAAGTGCCTTGGCCTTGCAAAACGCTCTGCAAATCCGAGGAGATGTTCACAAACGACAGGCCTAACACGGTCACGCCCAATGCAAACAAAGCCATGGGAACCACTTGAAAATGCCGAATCGCCGCATAAAACAAACTCGCATAGGCCAGCACTGAAAAAGAAATGATCTTGTCTTGGTACGCGTAGAAGGGGGTATCGTAGTAAACGAACAACAGCAGGTATTTCAGACCCATAAAGTGGGCTGCCGCCATCAAACAAAAATAAACGACACCCACAGCCAGCATGTAACGAAGCCATTGCGCTTTCATGAAAATCTCTCCAATTGAAACTTGAGCCTGTCCACACCATGCGGAAAGGTCATCGGGTTCAGCGTTCAAGTGTCGGAGGAACGCATTCGGGCAAACAGCCGCAAATAAGACAAAATTAAGCAAAATCAAGACAATTTTTGCCTGTGAACTCCAGACCTTTTCCCTTGAGCATTTGTGTGGTCGCTTTCGACGGCATCAGTCCATTTCACCTGTCTGTACCCAGCGTCGTGTTTGGAGATAACCACCAAACACCCTCCCCTTTTGACCTGCACTTTTGCGCCATCGATGGACCGGTCGTTCGCAGCACCGTGGGCTTCTCGATCCAAATCGCTGACGACTGGGAAGCACTGGCACGAGCCGATGTAATCATCATCCCAAGTTGGCCAGACCACTTGCCGCCAGCGCCCACTCGCCTCATTGAGGCTTTGCAAGCCGCACACCAGCGCCAGGTGACGCTCATGGGTCTGTGCCTGGGTGCATTTGTCTTGGCGCAAGCCCAATTGCTTGACGGACTGGAGGCCACCACACACTGGACGGCAGCCCCAGAACTCACCGCCCAATATCCGCAAGTGCATGTCAATGCCTCTGCACTTTATGTGGATGAAGGAAACATCATCACCTCGGCAGGCACGGCCGCCGCCATCGACTGCTGCTTGCATTTCGTTCGCAAGACCCTTGGGGCAGAGTTGAGCAACCTCATCTCCCGCAGACTGGTCATGGCACCGCACCGCAGAGGCGGGCAGGCGCA
>JAIXOZ010000129.1 GCA_027486495.1 Comamonadaceae bacterium
CCAGAAGTCACCGCCAAGGCACGCAGTTTGCCGCTCTGGATGTGGGCGCCCGCCACCACGGTGGTGTCGAACATGAAGTCGACCTGCCCGCTCATCACGTCTTGAATGGCAGGTGCGCTGCCTTTGTAAGGGACATGGGTGAATTTGACATCGCCTTTGAACGCCAGCAGCTCTTGCGCCAAGTGTTGAGAGGTGCCGTTGCCCGCCGAGGCACCCGACAGTTTGCCGGGATTGGCTTTGGCCGCCGTCAACAGGTCCCTGAGTGTTTTGTAAGGGCTGTTGGCGGCCACCACCAACACCACCGGGTTGGTACCGTACAGGTACACCGGCGTGAACGATTTGATGGGGTCATAACCCAGCTTGGGGTACAGGCTCACATTGATGGCGTGCGAGCTGATGGTGCCACCCAGCAGGTTGTAGCCGTCGGCCGGGGCGCGTGCTGCAATTTCGGAACCCACACTGCCGCCAGCGCCACCTTTGTTTTCAATCACAAGGGTTGTGCCCAAGGCAGGCCCCAGTTTTTGAGAGACCACTCGGGCCAAGATATCGGTAGTACCGCCGGGCGGGAAAGCGACCAAATAGTTGATCGGCTTGACTGGCCAAGGCGCTGCTTGGCTGAAGGCCGCAGGTGCCATGGTGGCTGCGGCGCAGGCCACGGCCGACTGAATGAATTGACGACGTTGTGTCATGGGATGTCTCCTCGTTGTGATGAATATGTTCAGGTGATCGGCGCAGGGTTGAACAACACCAAGGCATTGTGGAGCTTCCAGTGTTCGGCCCAGGTTTTGCGGCCACTGGCCACGTCCAGCAGCATTCGGAAAAGCTCCCAGCCCATGTCTTCGATGCTGAGGCCTTCATCGGCGATGCGTCCCGCATTGATGTCCATCAGGTCATGCCAGCGCCGGGCCAGATCGCTGCGCGTGGCCACCTTGATGACGGGGCACTCGGCGAGCCCGTAAGGCGTGCCGCGCCCGGTGGTGAACACATGCACATTCATGCCTGCAGCCAACTGCAGCGTGCCGCAAATGAAATCGCTGGCCGGTGTGGCTGCAAACACCAAGCCCTTTTGGTCGGGCCGCAACTTTTCCCCCGGCGCCAACACATGTGAGATGGCTGATGTGCCGCTCTTGACGATGGAGCCCATGGCTTTTTCGGCGATGTTGGACAAGCCTCCTGCTTTGTTGCCTGGCGTGGTGTTGGCGCTTCGGTCCACTCGGCCGCGTTCCAGATAACGGTCGTACCAGTCGAGCTCGCGCACGATGGCCTGGGCCACTTCTGGTGTGGCAGCGCGCTGCGTGAGTTGCTCCACCGCGTCGCGCACCTCGGTGTTTTCACTGAACATCACCGTGGCCCCTGCGCGCACCAGCAAGTCAGCCGCAAAGCCCACCGCCGGGTTGGCGGTGACCCCAGAAAACGCATCGCTGCCGCCGCACTGCACGCCCACCACCAGTTGGCTGGCGGGCACTGTCTCGCGCCTGCGGGCGTTCAGCCGCTCCAGATGCGGGCGCGCGCTTTGCACAATGCTGTCGAGCATCGACATGAAGCCCACATGCTGCGCGTCTTGCAGGCACACCGTGTCGGGCCCACCCGCAGGGTCGCGCGCGTCGGTGATCGGGAAACTGCCGGGCGGCAGCAAGCGCTCGGGTTGCAGTTTTTCACACCCCAAACTGACCACCATCACCTCGCCGCCAAAGTTGGGGTTCAGGCTGATGTTGCGCAAGGTGCGGATCGGAATGATGGCGTCAGGCGCGTCGATGGCCACGCCACAGCCGTAGCTGTGCTCCAAACCCACCACGTCGTCCACTTGCGGGTACAAGGGCAACAACTCGTCCTTGATGCGGCGCACAGCTTGCGACACCACACCTGCCACGCACTGCACGGTGGTGGTGATGGCCAAAATATTGCGCGTGCCCACCGAGCCATCGGCATTGCGGTAGCCCTCAAAGGTGTAGCCGGTCAGTGGCGCTTGCACAGGCGCCGCCACGGTGGCCATGGGCAGGCCATGCAACTCGCGGGCCGCGGGCATTTGCAGCAGGCGCTCATGCACCCAGCGCCCCGCTGCGATGTCTTGCAAAGCGTGTCCAATGGGCACGTTGTAGCGCCGCACCACCTCGCCCTGCGCCAAAGCCACCAGCGCCACCTTATGGCCCTGGGGCACTTTATCGAGCAAAACCAGGCTCCCTTCAAGCACGGTGCCGGCGGGCAATCCGCCCTCATTGACCACAATGGCCACGTTGTCGGCCGGGTGCATGCGCACCAAACGCGGCGGTGCGGCGGATTTGGTTTCGCTCATGCCAGTATCTCCACCCAATTCGGGCCCTGCCCCACGGGCAAGCGTTGGCCCAGCGTCAATTGGCCCGTCTCGCGGTCGATCTCATAACGGCTGAGGTGGTGTGACAGCTGGCCCACCACCAGCAAATGCTGGCCACTTGCATCGATGGCAAAACCCCGAGGCTGGGCTTCAACTGCTGTGTGCCCTTTAGGGGAGATGTGCCCCGTGACCGCGTCCACAGCAAAGTGCGCCAGGGTGCTGGAAGTTCGTTCACTGGTGTACAGATGACGCCCATCGGGCGTGAGGTGCAAGTCGGCCGCCCAAGGATTGCCCGTGAAGCCCGGCGGCAAAATATTCACGCTGCTTTGCACGCCGCTCAAGCGACCCTGCCGGCCATCCCAGGCCAGCACGTCCACCGTGCCATCGAGTTCATTGAGCAGATAAACAAATCGACCCGCAGGGTCAAACCGAAAGTGCCGAGGACCGGCACCAGCCCGTTCATGCCAAGTGGATGCAGGCGTCAGGCGGCCCGTCTCGGCATGGAATGTGTACACCATGAGTTCGCCGCCACCCAAGCTGGTGGCCAAGACATAACGGTTGCAAGGCGAAGCCATGATGGCGTGGGCATTGGGGCCCGTGGGCACCACTTGCTGCACATCGCCCACCGTGCCATCGGGCTGCACCGGGCTGACGGTCAGCTGATGCCCGGGGTAGGAGGCGGCCAGCAAAAAACGGCCTGTCATGTCAGTGCCCACATAGGCCATGCTGACAGGCAAACCCGCCTCGCCCACGCTTTGCAGATCATGGCTTTGCGGGTCAATGGCCAGACTCACCACCGCCATCGGATCGCTGCGGCGGGCCACATACAGCATGTGCTGCGAGGGGCTGATGGCCATGGGCATCAGGTTGCCGCCCACGGGCACGGTGTTTTGCAGCTGCAGCGCGCCATCGGCCGCCATGTGCAGCACCAAGATGTCGCCGCTGTCGGCATTGGAAACATAAACATGGGCCATGGGGTCACATTTTCTGAAAACGCTTCAAATGCTGCGCGGTCAAGCGGCAAAGCCGTAAAGCTGAGTTGGGTTGTCCACCAAGATGCGTTGCAGGTCTGTGTGACGCGCCACCCAGTTGGGCAAGAGATTCAGCAGGGCGGCATTGGACGGCACGGGATCTTGGTTGGGGTGAGGCCAATTGCTCGCCCACAAGCAGCGTTCGGGGTAATGGGTGGCCAGGTCACGCGCCAGCAAACCCACATCATCGTAATGCGGCGCGCCCTGGCGCGAAGTCTCATAAGGTGCAGACAGCTTGACCCAGACGCGGCCCGTGTCCAGCAAACGGCAAAGGGCCTGAAAAGCCGGGTCTGATGTGCCCGCAGGGGGCACCAAGAATTTTCCGGTGTGATCGATCACCATCGGCACGTTCAGGCTTTGCAAAAGCGAAAGGCGCTGCACAAACTCGCAACCATTGAACTGCACATTCAAATGCCAACCCCAAGGCCGCACCTTGTCGGCCATGGGGGCCATCGCGTCCCAGCCCAACAAGCCGCCTGGGAACATCATCATGCGAACACCCCGCACACCCGCGTCATGCAAAGCACGCAATTCCGAATCAGTCACCTGCACCGGCACCATGGCCACAGCGCGGGCGCGAACGCCCATGCTGGCCACGGCGGCCAAGGTGCAGCGGTTGTCAAAACCATAACCCGTGGGCTGCACCACCACCACACGCGTCAAACCCAGTGCTGCCTGGACTTGGGCATAGTCGGTCATGGGCGCATGTGGCGGCTTGAAAGTGGCCGTGGGCGCCAAGGGGTAGGCCTCGTCATAGGCATGGATGTGGCAGTCGCAAGCGCCCTCGGGCACAGAAAAAGAGACGGCGGTCATGGCGTCACCCGATCCAACCAACGTTGCGCATGCGCCGGATTGACAGCGCCGTGTGGCATTCGCCCTTGCAAAATGTCCGTCGTTTGCACCACGGTTTCCAGCGCCTGATGGGCAATGGCCTGGGGTGTCAAACCGCCCACATGGGGCGTGGCGATCACCCGGGGGTGCCGCGCCAGTTCGGGTGAAGGCATCTGATCGGCTGCACGCCCCACATCCAGCGCAGCACCTGCCAACAGGCCGTGGTCCAAGGCGTGCAACAAAGCCTGCTCGTCGACCAGTTGACCGCGTGATGCGTTGATGAAAAAAGCCGTCGGTTTCATGAGCGACAAGGCTTGGGCATTGATCAGATTTTCTGTATCGGGCGTCGCCGGGGCCAAGCACACCACATGGTCTGCACGGGCCAAGAGTTCCGGCCAGCTCACCGACTGAATGGCCGGTTCTTGCGGCGTCACATGAGGGTCGTGAACACACACACGCATGCCAAACGCCTGCGCCAGCCGGGCCACATGGCGACCGATTTCGCCATACCCGATGATGCCCACGCACGCCCCACGCAACTCAAGCCCCATTCGGGGCTCAACAGTCTGGCCTTGCCGGTAAGCGACTGTGGCTGCAGTGATGTGGCGGCTCAGGTCGATCATGACCCCCATCACCCATTCCGCCACCGACGGACCAAACCCGGGGCTGGCACGCGTGACCAGCACGCCTTCGCGGCTGGCCGCCGCCACATCGATGGTGCGGATGTCGACGGCGCACCGCACAGCCGCCAGCAAATCCGGCACAGCGGCAAAAAAGTCGGCATCGAGCACGGTCTGCCGGTAGGCGATCAACACCTCACAGCCTTGAGCGGCTTCAACCAGCTCGGCGGTTGACCAGTCATGCGCATCGGGGTTGAGCTTGACGCGGGCCACCTGCTTCAAATGGGCCAACGCCTGCTCACCAAAATAGGTGAGCAGGCGCGGGCTAGGGTGGGTGACCAGCACCGTGGGCAAGGCCATGGCTGCTTTTTACAGGCCCATGCTGCGAGGCAGCCACAGTGAAATTTGCGGCACATACGTGACCAGCACCAGCACAAACAACAAAATCACAAAGAACGGCTTCATGGCCTTGACCACCTGCTCGATCTTGAGCTTGGCCACCGCACTGCCGACAAAAAGCACCGCACCCACCGGTGGCGTGATCAGCCCAATGCCCAAGTTGACCATCATGATCATGCCAAAGTGAACCGGGTCCACCCCGATGGTTTTCATGACCGGCAACAAGATCGGGGTCAAAATCAAAATCAGCGGGGCCATGTCCATCAAGGTGCCCAGCGCCAGCAGCATGATGTTGACGCA
>JAIXOZ010000071.1 GCA_027486495.1 Comamonadaceae bacterium
AGTTGAATGAGCCGATACCCGCGCCGGACATGGCGCTCTGTAAAAATGAACTTTGAAGAATTGAATCTGGCTCCGGCCCTCATGCAAGCTGTGCGCGAGCTCGGCTACGACACCCCCACCCCCATCCAGGCCCAAGCCATTCCTGCCGTTCTGGCCGGACAAGACTTGTTGGCCGGTGCGCAAACCGGCACCGGCAAAACCGCCGCATTCACCCTGCCCATGCTGCACAAGCTGAGCCTGGGTGAGCCAGGCAAAAACCGCTTCGGCGGCAAAGCCATCCGCGCTCTGGTGCTCACGCCCACCCGCGAGCTGGCTGCTCAGGTTGAAGAGTCGGTGCGCGACTACGGCAAATACCTCAAGCTCGACTCCACCGTGATCTTTGGTGGTGTGGGCAT
This sequence comes from Comamonadaceae bacterium, assembly GCA_027486495.1. Taxonomy (GTDB): domain Bacteria; phylum Pseudomonadota; class Gammaproteobacteria; order Burkholderiales; family Burkholderiaceae_C; genus Limnohabitans_A. The sequence goes on from JAIXOZ010000071.1 coordinate 396, forward strand.
GAACCCGCAAATCAGCAAGGTCAAAAAAGGCGTGGACATTCTGGTGGCCACACCGGGCCGCTTGCTCGACCTGCAAGGCCAAGGCTTCCTGGATTTGTCGACCATTGAGATTCTGGTGCTCGACGAAGCCGACCGTATGCTGGACATGGGCTTCATCCATGACGTGAAAAAAGTGCTGGCCCTGGTGCCCAAAGACAAGCAAAGCCTGCTGTTCTCGGCCACCTTCAGCGACGAAATCCGCGAATTGGCGGGCAACTTGCTCAAGAACCCCCAGAGCATCCAGGTCACGCCCAGCAACACCACGGTGCAGCGCATCTCGCAAGTGATCCACCCCGTGGGCCGCAGCAAGAAAAAAGACGTGCTGCTGCACATCATTCAAAAGCACGACTGGAGCCAGGTGTTGGTATTCACCCGTACCAAGTTCGGCGCGAACAATGTGGCCGACTTCCTGACCAAAAATGGTGTCAAAGCCATGGCCCTGCACGGCAACAAGAGCCAGACCGCCCGCACGCAAGCGCTGGCAGGCTTCAAGAGCGGTGAGATCCGCGCCTTGGTGGCCACCGACATTGCCGCACGCGGCATCGACATCGAAGACTTGCCGCACGTCGTGAACTTTGAAATCCCGAACGTGTCGGAAGACTACGTGCACCGCATTGGCCGCACGGGCCGTGCGGGCGCCAGCGGCGAGGCCGTGAGCCTGGTGTGTCTGGACGAAGAAGGCTTCATGATGGACATCGAGCGCTTCACCAAGCAAGAGATTCCGGTGCAATTGCTCGAAGGCTTTGGACCCGAGCCAGGTGAGATGGCTGAGCCTATTGCCATGGGTCGCCAAACTTTGTGGGGCGGCGCGGGCAAGCCTCCGAGCCGCGATGTCATGGCCGCAGCCGCCAAGGCCGCACGCCAGGACATGATGCAGCGGATCCGTGACAACAAGGCCCCTGGTGGCAGTTCCGGCGGACCGCGCCAGCCCCGCGCCGAAGGTCAGGGCCAGCCCCGCCCGTCGCGCAATACCCCGCCACCCTCACGCCGCAATGGCCCACAAGGCGCCCCGCGTTTTGAAGGCCAGGGCGATGGTCGCCGTGAAGGCGGCCGTGACGGTCAACGTGATGGCGTTCGTGGACAAGAACAGCGTGGCGACCCACGTTTTGACAACCGTGCTGAAGGTCAAGGCCGTCCCGCGCCGCGTGGTCCACGTCCTGAAGGCCGTGGACCAGCCCGCGGTGGTCAAGGTGGCGGTCAAGACCGACGCCGTGATGATGGCGACGAATTGCCACGCCACATTGATCCGCTCAAAACCACGCAGTTTGCACGTCTGGACTTGCCCAACCGCAAGCCCGTACGCACCAGCGGCCAGCCCGACCCGACCCGCACCAGCATCGACAGCCTGGCCAGCAGTGGCCGCCGTCATGGCGGTGGTGGTGGCTACGGCGGTGGCAACCGTGGTGGTAACGGTGGCGGCGGTGGAGGCCGTGGCTTCGGTCGCTGATCAGCGTTCGCCCCAAGAACAGAGCCCGCTCCAAGCGGGCTCTTTTTGTTTGTCCTTAACAGTTGATCCGGTATCCATACACATCTGTCATGCAGGACTTGAACCGGAATCTATCTTCTGCCTTCTTTCCAGCCAGACTGGAGAACATGGATCCCCGGTCGAGCCCGGAATGACCAAGCGACGGTAACGGATAACAGAGAAGAGGTGAATCAGTCGCGCACAAACAAGGTCACCAGCGGATCGGAGCCGACTTGGCGGCTCGAGTGGCCGTGCACATTCGGGTCAAACGTGGCCCCTTCGGGCAGGGTGTCGGCCGAGTAGAAGAAATCGCCGGGGCCAAACATGCGCGAGCTGCCGTCTTGTAAAAAAATCTCCATTTGCCCGCCCAATATAAAAAGCCATTGTGGGTTGCCCGTGCAATGAAATGTGCTGCGAAAGCCCACCGGACTTTGGCGCAACTGGCAGGCGCTGGCATCCATCAGGGCCGATAACTGGCTTTGGGGCGTGCCCTCGGTCAAAGGCACCCATTCATCGCGAAAACGGGCACGGCCATCGGTGTCGGTGAAGAGAATGGCTTTTTTCAGCTGGGTCATGGGGATGGTCTTTCATCAAAATGAAGGAACGATTGTCGCTGAGCTAACAGGCCAACCCAAGGCTCGTGGCATAGACTGAAAGCTAAGCGTCGTGCCGCTGAGCCCTTGCAGGCTGGGTGATCAACCGCCTGACCTCACACCTTTTGCCACTTCGAGATACCATGAACACAGCCCCATTGAACATCGTTTTCCACGGCCAAAATGCGGCCAACTTTCGCCAAGGTTTTGAAGTCTTGATCGGGCCCCAGCACCGCATCAGCGACCTGAGCGATGGCCTGGACCAGCCAGGCGAGCGTGCGCTGTATGAAAACGCGGACGTGGTGATCGGCATTCAGCTCCACAGCGCCATGCCCCAACCCCTGAAGGCACGATTGTTCCACGCTCCAGCGGCGGGCACCGATGCCATCTCAACCGCACTGCTGCCCGCGCAGTGTGTGCTGGCCAATTGTTTTGGGCACGAGAACGCGATCGCCGAATTCGTGATGGCAGCCTTGCTGATGCGCCACGTGCCGCTGGCCCGCGCTGACCAGGATTTGCGCCAAGACCGCTGGACGTTTTGGGCCGGTCGCCAAGGCGCGCTGCGCACCGAAATGGGCGTGCAAACCCTGGGCCTGCTGGGCTTTGGACACATCGCGCAGGCCTTGGCCCACCGCGCCAAGGCCTTTGGCATGCGGGTGCATGTGGCCAACCGCAGCCCCTTGAGCCACCCCTTGGTGGACCACAGCTGGACACTGGACGGTTTGCAAGCCTTCATGGCCAGCGCCGACGCGGTGGTGGTCAGCCTGCCTTTGACCGACAACACCCGGGGCCTGGTGAACGCGGCGGCCCTGGCCGCCATGCGGCCCGATGCGGTGCTGCTCAACGTGGGGCGAGGTGCGGTGATCGATGAGTCGGCGCTTTATGAGGCCCTGAAATCACGTCAAATTGGGGGCGCCGTGATCGACACTTGGTACCAGTACCCCACCCCCGCCCAAAGCGAATGCGCACCATCAAAGTTCGATTTTGCGGCGCTGGACAACGTGCTGATGACACCGCACATGTCGGGCTGGACAACGGGCACGGTGCGTCGCCGCCAAGAGACGCTGGCCGAGAACATCGGCCGTTTGAGCCGGGGCGAGCCCTTGATCCATGTGCTGCACGTCGGTTGCCCGGGATGACAAATTGCATGCCCGAGATGACCAATGAAGGCGATGCCTCAGCTGCTTTGGCGCTGGACGATCTCAAAACCCAGGTCCAGCTGGGGCTGCTCGGGTTCCTCACCGCGCATCAGGCTCAGCAGCATGTTGGCGGCCGCTTGGCCAATGCGCGCTCGCGGCGTGCGAACGGTGGTCAGCGGGGGCAACATTTGGTCGCTGCCCGTCAGGTCGTTGAAACCGACAATCGCGACCTGATCCGGCACCGACACTCCCATGCGCAGCGCCGCCATCAAGGCCCCTTGGGCCAAGTCGTCGTTGCAAAAAAAGATGGCGTCTACAGCTGGGCGCTGCTGCATGATCTGCTCGAACATCACGCCACCCAAGGCCAGCGATGAGGGCGCGGGGTTGAGGAATTCGAGCGTGGGGTCGAACACGCCCGCTTCTTGCAAGGCTTGACGCCAGCCGTACAGACGCTGCATCACGCGCGGATCGAGTTGCGCCGCGGCAAAGGCGATGCGGCGGCGGCCACTGGCGAGGAGGTGGTGCGTCATGGCAACGCCTGCATCGGTCTGCCGAAAGCCCACGCAATACAAAGTTTCGCCATCGCTGGCCGGTAAATCCATCAGGTGCACGCAGGGCACCTGGCTGCGGGCGATCAGCTGGCGAGTGGCCGGGTTGTGGTCCAGCCCAGTGACCAGCAAGCCCGCTGGACGGTGCAGCAATTGCTCACGCAGCAGTTGCTCTTCTTCGCTGGGGTTGTAGTGTGTCACGCCGATGAGGGTCTGGTAACCGGCGGCGCGGAAACTGGTCTGCGCGGCGTCGAGCAGGTCCACAAACAAGGCATTGGACAGCAGTGGAATCAGGATGCCCACATGGTCACTGCGTTGCGAGGCCAGCGCCCGGGCCGCCGGGTCGGGCACGTAACCGAGCATGTCCGACACGGCGGTGACGCGCTCAATCAGGGCCGGGTCCACCGCCCGCTCTCCACGCAGCGCCCGCGAGACGGTGCTGGGGCTGACACCCGCGGCGCGGGCCACATCGCTCAGGGTCACGCGACCGGAAGCGCGGTGTTTTCGGGGCTGGGCAAGGGGGCTGGGCAAGGGTTTATCCGTAGAAGTTTTGGGCCACGAGGTCTATAGGATAGCGCTATCCCGCAAGTTTTGAAGACAAATCTTGCCAGAAGCGGACTTTCCCGAGGTCGCCTATGAAAAGGCTTTTGACCTGGGTGCCATTTTTTTTAAGTCTCTTGGACAGCGCTGTCCAAAAGCAAAAAACAGGAGTTCTGAATTGTCCAAACCTGATGTGCTGGCCGTGGCCAAACTGCACCCCTTCTACCAAAAAGCCCTGGAATCGGTGTACACCGTGCACGACCGCACCCATGTGACCGACCCTGCCGCTTTTGTCGCCCTGGCCCCGCGCATCGTGGGTGTCGCCGGCACGGGCGAGGCCAGCGTGCCGCGCAGCCTGCTGGCCCAGCTGCCCCACGCCAAAGTGGTGGCGGTGTTTGGGGTGGGCTATGACGGTGTGGATGTGCCCGCCGCCGTCGAGCACGGCATTCCCGTGACCCACACCCCGGATGTGCTGACTGACGATGTGGCCGATCTGGCCATGGGTCTGGTGCTGTCTGTGGGCCGCGCCATCCCTCAAGCAGATCAATTTGTGCGTGCAGGCCAGTGGCCCAGCGGCCCCATGGCATTGGGCCGCAAGGTCTCGGGCGCACGCTTGGGCATCGTGGGCCTGGGCCGCATTGGCAAAGCCATCGCCCAACGGGCCATTGCGTTTGGCATGTCGATCGCCTACACCGCACGCTCGGCCAAGTCCGATTCCGGATACAAGTTTTACCCCTTGGCTGCCGAACTGGCCGCCAACGTGGACTTTTTGGTAGCCATCACGCCTGGCGGCGCTGGCACCAAACACCTGATCAACGCCGAGGTGCTGAAGGCCCTGGGCCCGCGCGGCTTTTTGATCAACGTGGCGCGTGGCAGCGTAGTCGATGAAGAGGCCCTGATCACCGCACTGCAAAACGGCACCATCGCGGGCGCAGGCCTCGATGTATTTGCCAACGAGCCCCATGTGCCCGAGGCGCTGTGGAGCCTGCGCAACGTGGTGCTGACGCCGCACATGGCCAGCGCCACCACCGAAACACGCCAAGCCATGGCCGATTTGGCTTTTGCCAACATGCAAGCCGGCATTGCGGGACAGCCTCTGCTCACCCCCGTGCCCGAGTGCCAAGCCGCACTGAAGTGAGCCACGGCACTTGCACATGAACCACATGCCTTTGCGCCTGATCGTCATGGGGGTGTCCGGTTGCGGCAAATCGACCATGGCAAGCGCCTTGGGCGAACGCCTGGGTCTCGAGATGGTGGATGGCGATGACCTGCACCTGCCCGAGAGCGTGGCCAAAATGCGCTCGGGCATTGCCCTTCAAGACGCCGACCGCTGGCCCTGGTTGGACCGCATTGGACACTACCTCGCACAAGCCCAAGAACCCGGGCGCGTGGTGGCCTGCTCGGCGCTCAAGCGCGTTTACCGCGATCGCATCCGCGAACAAGCAGGCGATGTGTGTTTTGTGTTTTTGGATGGCGACTTCGATTTGATCGAACAACGCATGCGCCAGCGTGTGGGCCATTACATGCAACCAGGCCTGCTCGACAGCCAGTTCCGCACCCTCGAAAAACCCCAGGCCGACGAGACAGATGTCATCCGATTGCCCATCACCGAGCCCGTTCAGGACATGGTCGCGCAAGCGCTCAATGCCTTGCACAACCGCTTGCACCCTGCCCTCTGATTTTTAATAAAGCCCCCTCATGTTCATCCGCTGTGCATTCTTCCAAGGCAACGTCAAACCCGGCATGGAAGACGCGTTCAACCGCTACATCCGCGACAACCTCGTGCCTTTGTGGACCCGTTTTCCGGGCGCCCAAGAAGTGCGCGTCTTGCGCCAAGTCGAAAGCGATGTGGCCGATCCCCACTTTGGCATGGTGCTGGCCGTGCGTTACCCCAGCCGCGAGGCGATCGAGATCGCCCTGGCCTCTGAGGTGCGCATGAAAAGCAAAGAAGTGTCCAAAGACATGATTGCCATGTTCGATGGCACCGTGTTCCACACCGTCTTCAGTGCAGATGAATACGCACTGCCCACCGATTGATTTTTTCGACAGTCCTTTTTTAACCAGGAGACAACACCATGAAACTTTCCCGCATCCTTCTCGCCTGCCTCGTGGCCGCCGTCGGCTCCAGCGCTTACGCTGCCAAGTTCAACCTGAAAATGGGCCACGCCGTGAACGCCACCGATGGCCAGCACGCTGCCGCCTTGAAGCTGGCCGAGCTGGTCAAGCAACGCACCAATGGCGATGTCGAGATCACCGTGTTCCCGGCCAACCAGCTGGGCAATGACGCCGCCATGATCAACGGCACACGCGGCGGCACGATCGACATCGTCTCCAGTGGCGCTTCCAACTTCAACGGCATCGTGCCCAACACGGCCGCGATGGAATTGCCCTTTGTGTTCCGCAGCGCGCAACACGCCTACAACGTACTCGACGGTGCGGTGGGCACGGGCGTACTCAACGAATTGTCCCCGCACGGCTTGAAGGGCCTGGCCTACTGGGAAAACGGCTGGCGTGCCTTCACCAACAACAAGCGCCCGGTCAACAAGCCCGATGACCTCAAGGGCCTGAAGATCCGCTCCACACCCAACCCGTACCACATCCAGGCCTTCCGACTGCTGGGCATGAACCCCTCGCCCATGCCGATTGCCGAGCTGTACACCGCCCTGGAAACTGGCACTTTTGACGCCCAAGAGCACCCGATCAACGTGACCTGGTCGTCCAAGTTCTACGAAGTACAAAAGCACCTGACGGTGAGTAACCACGTCTACTCGCCGCTGGTGGTGGCCATGAACAAGGCCAAGTTCGACAGCCTGCCTGCCAACTACCAAAAGGTGGTGGTCGATGCCGCACGCGAAGCCGCCACCTTCCAACGTAACCTGAACGCGTCCAACGCGGGCAAGGTAGTGGCTGACCTGAAAAAGTCGGGCATGCAGGTCATCGAAAACGTGGACATGGCCCCTTTCCAGAGAATCGTGTCGGCTGAAATCGCCAAGACCTTCGGCGAGAAGAACGGCCCGGCTTTGCTGAAAGCCATTGAAGACACCAAGTGATGGTTTGAGCGACAACACGCCCCCTCTTCGGAGGGGGCTTTTTTTGATCCCTGTATGAAAAAAATCAACGACCTTTTCTTCAAGCTGGCCGAAGTCACGCTGGTCATCATGTTGTCGGCCATGGTGATCATGGTGTTTGGCAATGTGGTGCTGCGCTACGGCTTCAACGACGGCATCATCAGCTCGGAAGAGTTGTCGCGGTTTTTGTTCATCTGGATCACCTTTCTTGGCGCCATTGTCACCATGCGTGAAAACGGCCACTTGGGCTTGGACTCCATCGTGCGCAAGCTCAGCCTTCGCGGCAAAAAAGTGGCTTTCGCTGTCTCCAACCTCCTGATGCTGGGCTGCTGCAGCCTGATGTTTTACGGCACCCTCAAACAACACGGCATCAACGCCACCACACGCTCGGCCGTGACCGAAATCCCCATGAGCTGGGTCTATGGCGTGGGCTATGTCACCAGCGTGGCCATGGGCCTGATGATTTTGGGCAAACTGCTGCAACTGGCCAAGGGCAACTTCATGGAGTCGGACTTGATCCAAATTAAAGAATCCGAAGAGACGGTGAACACGCACACCCCAAAGGATGCCAAATGACCGTTGTTGTTTTCATTGTCTCCCTGCTCGCCGCCATGGCGTTGGGCATGCCGCTGGCGTTTTCACTGTTGGTCTCAGGTGTGGCTTTGATGCTGCACATGGACAACTTCGACACCCAGATCGTGTCGCAGAACCTGATCAACGGCGCTGACAATTTTCCGCTCATGGCCGTGCCCTTTTTCATGCTGGCCGGTGAGTTGATGAACGCGGGCGGCATGAGCCGACGCATTGTCAACTCGGCCATGGTTTGGGTGGGTCACTTTCGTGGCGGGCTGGGTTATGTGGCGGTGTTTGCGGCCATCGTCATGGCCAGCTTGTCGGGTTCGGCCGTAGCCGACACGGCCGCGCTGGCCGCCGTTTTGCTGCCCATGATGCGCAAAGCTGGTTACCGCATGGACCGCTCGGCGGGTCTGATCGCGGCGGGCGGCATCATCGCCCCCGTGATCCCCCCGTCGATTGGGTTCATTTTGTTTGGCGTGATCGGCGGTGTGTCGATCTCCAAGCTCTTCATGGCCGGAATTTTTCCAGGGCTCATGATGGGTTTTGCCCTGATCGTGACCTGGTGGATCGTGGCCCGCAAGGACAAGGTAGAGGTGGCCGAAAAAGTGCCGTTCAAAGAACGCATCTCGGTGACCATCAACGCGTTTTGGTCATACCTGCTGGCCATCACCATCATCGGCGGCATGAAAATGGGCGTTTTCACGCCCACCGAGGCGGCGGTGGTGGCGGTGGTTTATTCCCTGTTTGTGGGTCTGTTCATCTACCGCGAAATCAAGGTCAAAGACCTGTACGGCATCATCCTGTCTGCGGCCAAAACCTCTTCGGTGGTCATGTTCTTGGTGGCGGCGGCCTTGGTGTCGGCTTGGCTCATCACGGTGGCCAACATCCCCGCACAAATCGTCGAAATTTTGCGCCCCTTCATCGACAACAAAACCCTGCTGATGGTCATGCTGATGCTGCTGGTCATGATTGTGGGCACCGCGCTGGACTTTGCGCCCACTGTGCTGATCCTCACGCCCGTGCTGATGCCACTGGTGCGCGAAGCGGGCATAGACCCGGTCTACTTTGGCGTGCTGTTCATCATGAACAACGCCATCGGTTTGCTCACCCCGCCGGTGGGCACGGTGCTGAACGTGGTCTGCGGCGTGGGCCGCATTCCCATGCACGACGTCATACGGGGTGTCATGCCGTTCCTGATATCCCAGGTGGTGGTGATGGGCTCCTTGATCGCCTTCCCGAGCCTGGTGATGGTTCCACTTAAATGGTTACTCATGCGATGAATGTTCTGAATTCCTTCAATCTGTCGGGCCGCCGCGCCCTGATCACGGGCTCTTCGGCTGGCATTGGTTTGGCGCTGGCCGAGGCCCTGGCGCAAGCCGGGGCACACGTTGTGTTGAACGGCCGCACGGCCAGCAAAGTGGAAGCCGCTGCGCAGACCTTAAAAGCACAAGGCCTGTCCGTCAGTACCGCTGTGTTTGACGTGACCGATGCCGACAGCGTGCGCGCAGCGGTGGACCAAATCGAGGCCGAAGGCCCGATTGATATTCTGGTCAACAACGCGGGCATGCAAATTCGCGGTCCGCTGCACGAGTACCAGGACGCCGATTGGCACACCATCATGAAGACCAACCTGGACAGCGTGTACTTCGTGGGCCAGGCGGTGGCCAAAAAAATGATTCCTCGAGGGCACGGCAAGATCATCAACATCTGCTCGGTGCAAAGCGAGCTGGGCCGCCCTGGCATAGCGCCCTACACCGCCACCAAAGGTGCGGTGAAAATGCTCACCAAAGGCATGGCGATTGACTGGGGCCAATTCGGTATCAATGTCAACGGCATTGGCCCGGGCTACTTCAAAACCGAGCTGAACCAGAAGCTGGTCGACGACCCGGCCTTCAGCAGCTGGCTGGTGGGCCGCACCCCCAGCCGCCGCTGGGGCGATGTGCAAGACCTGGGCGGCGCAGCGGTCTTTTTGTCCAGTGACGCCTCACGCTTTGTGAACGGTCATATCCTTTACGTCGATGGTGGCGTGACCGCAACCCTCTAAGATTCCAACTTCACTCAGCCCAAGAGACCTGCCATGAAATCCGTTGTCTGCCACTCGGCCAAAGACCTGCGCATCGAAAACACAGAATTGCCCGCTCTGGGCGAACACCAGCTGCGGGTGAATGTGGCCTATGGCGGCATTTGCGGCTCAGACCTGCATTACTACCAGCACGGTGGTTTTGGCACCGTGCGCATCAAGCAACCCATTGCGCTGGGGCACGAAGTCTCCGGTGTGGTCGATGGTTTGGGCAGCCAAGCCAGCGGCATCACCCAAGGCCAACGCATCGCCATCTCGCCTTCGCGCCCTTGCGGCCACTGCCGCTTTTGCCAAGCAGGCCAGCACAACCATTGCTTGAACATGCGCTTTTACGGCAGCGCCATGCCCTTCCCGCACATCCAGGGCGCGTTTTCTGAGCAAATCATCATCGAGGGTTATCAGGCCCATCCGATTGCCGACCACCTGAGCCTCTCCGAAGCTGCGCTGGCAGAGCCTTTGTCGGTGGGCTTGCACGCCATCCAGCGCGCAGGCAGTGTGTTGGGCAAGCAAGTCTTGGTCACAGGTTGCGGCCCCATTGGTTCACTGCTGATTGGCGCTTTGCGCCGTGCTGGTGCAGCGCGCATCGTGGCTGCCGACATCGCCGATTTGCCGCTGAAATGCGCCAAAGAGATGGGCGCGGACGAAACCATCAACCTCAAAACCGATGCCGCAGCCCTTGATAAATACAAACTGGACAAAGGCCAGTTTGACGCCGTGTTTGAAGCCTCGGGCAGCGAAGCTGCATTGCGCGTGGGCCTGGACACCATCGTACCGCGTGGCGTGCTGATCACCGTGGGTATGGGCGGCGACATCAGCCTGCCCATGACACAAATTGTGGCCAAAGAAGTGGACCTGCGCGGCACCTTCCGGTTCCATGCCGAATTCGCCACCGCCGTGCGCTTTTTGAACGAAGGCTTGGTCAACGGCAAACCGGTCATCACCGGCATCTTGCCGGTGGAGCGCGCCATCGAAGCCTTTGACCTGGCAGCTGACAAGAGCCAGTCGCTCAAGGTACAGATTTCTTTCCAAAACGCCTGAAAATCTGATTGTTTCCAGACCTCTTTCTAGAAAGTTCACCCCATGTCCAAAATCGCCCTCGTCACCGGTGCCAGCTCTGGCATTGGCAAAGCCTGCGCCCTGGCCCTGCTCAAAGAAGGCTGGCAAGTGGTCTTGGTCGGTCGCCGTGCCGACGCATTGGCCGCAGCGGTGGCAGAAGCCGGCCCCAACGCTGGCCACGCCCACGCCATCCCGACGGACCTGTCCAAAGAGCCCGATGTCAAAGCGCTGTTTGAGCAAATTCGCTCGCGCTTTGGCCGCCTCGATTTGGTGTTCAACAACGCGGGGATTTCGCTGCCCTACACCTTGCCGGGCGACCTGTCGGGTGACGAATGGCGCCGTGCGGTGGACATCAACCTGAACGGCGCTTTCTACACCTTGTCGTATGCCTTCAAACTGATGCAAGAGCAAAGCCCACAAGGCGGCCGCATCATCAACAACGGTTCGATCTCGGCGCATGTGCCCCGCCCTGGCTCGATTGCCTACACCGCCACCAAACATGCCATCTCGGGCCTGACCCGCGCCGCTTCTCTGGACGGCCGCCCCTACAGCATCGCCGTGGGCCAGATCGACATCGGCAACGTCGCCTCGGACATGACGCTCAAAATGGCCTCGGGCGTGCACCAAGCCGACCTGACCATCAAAGCCGAGCCGCGCATGGACATGTCAGCCGTGGTCGAGACCTTCCTGACCATGGCCCGCCTGCCCTTGTCGGCCAACATCCTGTTCACCACTGTGATGGCGACCAACATGCCTTTTGTCGGTCGCGGTTGATTTTTCAAAACCCATGAGAAAGGGGGCCTCGCAGGCCCCCTTTTTTCATCAACTCAAGCGCACCACCGCATCCGCCCGCTTGTGCAAGTCGGGCAAGAGCTCGAGCCCCAGGCCAGGTTTGTCGTTCAGGCTGATCATGCCGTTCTTCACTTGCGGCAACTCGGTCACCAGCTCCTTGTACCAGCCGCTGTAAAAGGCGCGCACACTCTCTTGAATCAGCGCATTGGGCGCATGCAGAGACAGGTGCGTGGAGGCGGCCCAGACCACCGGCCCGGTGCAGTCGTGCGGGGCCACGGGCAGCTGCCAAGCGTCGGCCATGGCCGCAATCTTGCGGGCTTCGGTCAGGCCCCCACACCAGCTCAAGTCCAGCATGGCGACGCCTGCTACGCCGGTTTGCAGGTAATCCTTGAAGCCCCATTTGTAGCTGAGCGTTTCGCTCGCACAAATCAAAGCCTTGCAGTCCACCGCGTACTGCTTGAGCAAATCGAGGCTGTCCATGCGGATCGCGTCTTCGTGCCAAAAGGTGTCGAACTCCTGCAAAGCGCGTGAGATCTTTTGCGCCATCGGCAAGCGCCACAGGCTGTGGAACTCGACCATGATGTCTATCTTGTCGCCCACCGCACTCCTGATCTTGCGGAAAGGCTCCAGCGCCGTGTTCAGGTCTTGTGGGCTGATGTACTGGCCGTGAGATTTTTCAGCGGCCACATCAAACGGCCAGATCTTCATGCCGGTGATGCCTTCGCTCAAAAGCGACTCGGCCACCTCGTCGGCGCGGTGCAAAAAGCCTTGCAGATCTTCATAAGGCCCGGCGTTGTTGCCCAGTCCCCAGTTGCTGCTGGTTTGGTTCACGTTGCTGCGGATGTATTGGTAGCCCGCGCAGGTGTTGTAGACGCGAATTTCATCACGGCTCTTGCCACCCAAAGCGGTGTAGACCGGCATGCCTGCGGCTTTGCCAAAAATGTCCCACAGCGCAATGTCGACTGCCGAGTTGCCACGCGTTTCCACGCCGGACCCACGCCAGCCCAAGTAGCCGGTGATGTCGCGCTGGCGGGATTCGATGGCCAGCGGGTCTTGCCCCACCAACTTGGGAGCCACCCATTCGTGCAAATACGCTTCGACCGCTTGCGCCCCCATGAAGGTTTCGCCCAGGCCCACCAGGCCCTCGTCGGTGTGCAGGCGCACCCAGATGATGTTGGGAAATTCGCCCAGTCGGATGGTTTCAAGTTGCGTGATTTTCATGGCAGCACCCTTTTCGGTCGTTAAAAAAGCCCCACAGCGAAGGACTGTGGAGCTTGTGGGTTCAGCAAAAAAGCTGAGTGCAGGGGATCAACCGCCGCGTGACTTCTTCAACTCGTCTTGCACCACCTTGATGGCTTCGGCACCGATCGAGTCCTTGTGCTTGTCGTACACCGAAGCCACGCGTGCACGGATGCGGTTTTGCTCGGCTGCACTCACCTCGTTGACCTGCATGCCCTTGGTCTTCAGGCTGGCCAGAGAACGCTCGTTCAAAGCGCGGTTGGCAGCGCGTTGCACTTTTTGCCCTTCCATGGCGGCTTCACGCAACACGGCTTGCTCTTGCGGGTTGAGTTGGTCCCACAGCTTCTTGCTGTAAAGCACCAGGAAAGGTGTGTAGGCGTGACGCGTCACGCTCAGGAACTTTTGCACTTCATTGAACTTGGAGGTTTCAATGGTCACAAAGGGGTTTTCTTGGCCGTCGATGGTCTTGGTTTCCAGAGCGGTGAACACCTCGCCAAAGGCCATGGGCACAGCGTTGGTACCCAGCGTCTTGAAGGTGTCCAAGAAGATGTTGTTCTGCATCACGCGAACTTTCACGCCGTCAAAGTCTTCCAACTTGGTGACAGGGCGCTTGCTGTTGGTGAGGTTGCGGAAACCGTTTTCCCAATAAGCCAGGTTCACCAGGCCTGCGGCTTCAAGCTTGGCATTGAAGTACCTGCCCGCTGCGCCGTCGAGCACAGCATCGGCTTCTTTTTCATTGGCAAACAAGAAGGGCAAATCGAACACACCCAGCTCTTTGATGATGCCCACCAGCGGCGAGCTGGAGGTGCACACCATCTCTTGGGTGCCTGCACGCAAGGCTTGCGTCGCTGGCAAGTCGCCGCCTGCTGCGCCGCCCCAGAAGGCCGTGATCTTCATCTTGCCACCGGTCTTGGCGGCCAAGACTTCTTGCATTTTCTTGACGCCCACGCCCACCGGGTGGTCTTCGTTCACACCATTGGTGAACTTGATGTTGCGATCGGCAAACTGCGCCATGGCGCTCGATGCCATGAGGAATGTGCCCGCGATCAGGGCCACCAGATTTCTGCGTTTCAACATGACTGTCTCCTTTAAGAAAAAACACACAGGGTTAAGAAATCATCTCAGCATCCATTTCATCGGCTCGATGACGATGGAAGGGAAAGCGATCAACAAGGCCAGCACGCCCAACTGCGCCCACAAGAACGGCAAGACCCCTCTGAAAGCGGTGTCCATGTTGATCTTGGCCACACCACACACCACGTTGAGCACGGTGCCCACAGGTGGGGTGATCAAGCCGATGGCATTGTTCATGATGAACAACACACCAAAGTAAACCGGATCAATGCCCGCCTTGATGACCAGAGGCATCAGCACGGGTGTGAGGATCAGAACCGTGGGTGTGAAGTCCAGCGCCGTGCCCACCACAATGACCAAGAGCATCAACACCACCATGAGCAAGGTCTTGTTGCCCATCAGCGGCTCCATCATGCGGGCCACTTCGGCAGGGATGTTGGCCACAGTAATCAGCCAAGCGCTGACCATGGCCGCTGCCACCAAAAACATGATGACCGAGGTGGTCTTGCCAGCTGCCAAGATCAGGCCATAGAGTTTCGACCATTGCAATTCGCGGTAGATGAAAGCACCCACCACAAAGCTGTAGACGGCCGCCACCACCGCTGCTTCTGTCGGGGTGAACACGCCAAATTTCATGCCGCCGATGATGAACACCGGCAAGCCCAGCGCCAAAATACCTTCGCGCGTGGCTTTGAATTTGTCGGACAGATTCATGCGGGGTCCCGGCTGCACATTTTCGCGCTTGGCCACCCACCACCACGTCAAGCCAATCGCCACGCCCATCAAAAGGCCCGGCACGATGCCCGCCAAAAACAATTTGGTGATGGACACGTTGGCCGCCACCCCGAAGATGATGAAACCAATGGACGGTGGAATCACCGGAGCGATGATGCCGCCCGAAGCAATCAAGCCTGCCGAGCGGCCCACGTTGTAACCCGCGCGCTTCATCATCGGAATCAACAAGGCCGCCAAAGCTGCCGTGTCGGCCACGGCCGAGCCCGAGAGTGAAGCCATGATGACCGCCGCCATCACGGCCACATAGCCCAGACCGCCTCTGAAATGTCCCACCCAGGCCATGGCCAGGTTCACGATGCGGCGGCTCAAACCGCCCGCGTTCATGAACTCACCCGCCAACAAAAAGAAAGGCACCGCGAGCAAGGGAAAGTTGTCCGCGCCGTCCACAAAGCGCTGCGCCAGGATCTGGCTGTCAAAGGCGTTGATCATGCCGTTGCTGGCCATGTAGGCCATCAGGCTGAGGCCACACACCAACAAGGCATAGGCAATGGGCATGCCCAGGGCCATGGCCCCCAGCAAGCTGAATACAAAAACGGCAATGGTCATGCGCGGCCTCGCACTTCAGGTTCGATCTCGGCAAGGACCACTTTGTCTTCCGACTCGACCACCAGCACCAGATCCGCCTCAGCCAGCTGTCCAGTCAGCAATTGGAATAACTTGTGCAGGTTCATGATGCCCATGACGGCGGCCGTGACGTAGCCAATGCCATAAATCCAGATCATGGAAATGCCCACCACCACCGAAATATTGGTCACTTGCAGTTCGTGCATCTTCCATGTGCCCCAAAAGAACAGCACATTGCAGCCGAGCATCATCGCTTCACTCAAGAAAAAGCAGAGCTTTTTACCGCCCAGTGGCAAGCGCCGCACCAGCGTATCCACACCCAAATGGCCCTTTTCGCGCATGGCCACCATGGCCCCTATGTAGGTCAACCAGATGAAACAGTAACGAGACATCTCGTCCGAGATGGAAATGCCCGAGTTGAAGCCGTAACGCAGCACCACGTTGCCAAAGACCATGATGACCATGGCCACCAGGCAGGCCACCACCAGGAACTCCAGCAGTTTAAAAAAAGCGTTGATCGTCTTTTGCATGCGTGTCTTTCGGCTCAGGCCATGGCCTTGACCACTTTTTTGACCGCTTTCTTGGCGGCTGATTGATGAGGCCGGATTTTCGATTGGATGGGGGTGGCCACGCCAGAGACCGCCGGCAATTTGCGGCGTGAAGCCAGCACCTGCTCGATGTCTTGCCGGGCTCCCTCGATCAAAACCATGACGGCCCGCTCGGCCTTCGCCGGGTTGCGGGCAATGACGGCGTTGAGCACCGCCCGGTGCAAAGGCAAGGAGGTCTTGGTGCCATCCACAATGCGGGTGGAGATTTCGAAACTCGTGCGCAGCAAGGCGTTGAGCGCCTTGCTCATTTGCACCAGCATGCGGTTGTGCGAGGCCTGCAGCAAACCTTCGTGAAACCGCAGGTCGTGGGTGACGTAATCACCGCCCTCCTCCACCGCTTGTTTCATGCCTGCGTAGGCGGCTTCGATGTGGGCAATGTCTTCGGGTGTGGCCCGCTCAGCGGCCAAACGGACTGCAGCAGGCTCGACCACACGGCGCAGCTCTTGCAAGTCTTTCAAAAACGCAGGTGTCAGGCCGCAGCGGGCTTGCCAGGCCACGACATCGGGGTCAAACCAGTTCCAGTGCGCATCGGGCATGACGCGGGTGCCCACCTTGGGGCCAGTGGACAGCAAGCCCTTGGCCACCAGCGACTTGATGGCTTCGCGCACCACAGTGCGGCTCACGCCCAGCTCATCACACAAAATCGGCTCGGGCGGCAAACTCGCGCCCACGGCATAGCGGCCAGACAAAATGGCATGGCCCAATAAATCAAGAGAATTTTTGTGGAAATTGTTGGACATGTTGAACCAGCGATCGAATGCCTATCATATGATGATTGATGGCTTGCGTCAGACTCTGGTAAACCCTAAGCACAGTCCTCTAGGCGTCTAGGGTTTGCCCGCATGTCGCTGGCTTTACAAAGCCTGTTAGTTTTTCTATCGTCATACGATAGGATTTTCAAGATTCACGATTGACCTTCAACCTGGACACGAAACATGAGCGACAACAACGGCAGCCCACCCCGCAAAAAACCCGAAGATCTGCGCAGCCAAAAATGGTTTGGACGCCAAGACCGCGATGGCTTTGCCTACCGCAGTTGGGTCAAAGGCAAGGGCGTGCCGCATGACCAGTTTGACGGCCGTCCCGTGATTGGCATCTGCAACACCTTCAGCGAGTTGACCCCTTGCAATTCGCACTTCCGCGCCTTGGCCGAACAGGTCAAGATCGGTGTGTACGAGGCAGGCGGATTCCCGCTCGAATTCCCCGTGATGTCGCTGGGCGAAACTCTGCTGCGCCCCACCGCCATGCTCTACCGCAACCTGGCCAGCATGGACGTCGAAGAATCCATTCGCGGCAACCCGATCGACGGCGTGGTGTTGCTCATGGGTTGCGACAAAACAACCCCCAGTTTGCTGATGGGTGCATCCAGCGTGGGCCTGCCAACCATTGGTGTGTCAGGCGGACCCATGCTGAACGGCAAATGGCGCGGCCAAGAACTCGGCTCAGGAACAGGCGTCTGGAGCATGAGCGAGCAAGTGCGTGCTGGCACCCTCAAACTGGCCGATTTCTTCGATGCTGAAAGCTGCATGCACCGCAGCCACGGTCACTGCATGACCATGGGCACCGCCAGCACCATGGCCTGTATGGTCGAGGCCTTGGGCATCGGTTTGCCGGGCAATGCCACCTTCCCTGCCGTGGATGGCCGACGCAATGTTTTGGCACGCGAATCGGGTCGCCGCATCGTCGAGATGGTGCACACCGACCAGACCATCAGCAAAGTGTTGACCCGCGAGGCTTTTGAAAACGCCATCCGTACGCTCGCGGCCATCGGCGGTTCGACCAACGCCGTGATTCACCTGATCGCCATCGCCGGCCGTTTGGGTCTGAAACTCACGCTCGACGACTTTGAGCGGCTGGGCAGTGAGATGTCCTGCATCCTGAACATGCAGCCTTCAGGCGAACACCTGATGGAAGACTTTTGCTACGCGGGTGGCTTGCCTGTCGTGATGAAAGAGATCGAAATCCTCTTGCACAACAACATCATCACCGTGAGCGGCAAGACCGTGCGCGAGAACAACGAAGCCGCCGTGAACTACGACCCCCGCGTGATCAAAAAATACGATGCGCCGTTCAAAGAGAAAGCCGGTATCGCCATCTTGCGCGGCAACCTGGCACCACGCGGTGCAGTGATCAAGCCCAGCGCGGCCACCCCTGCACTGATGGTGCATACGGGCCGCGCCGTGGTGTTTGAAGACAGCCACGACTTCCACAAACGCATCGACGACGAAAGCCTGGACGTGGACGAGAGCTGCATCTTGGTCTTGAAGAACTGCGGCCCCAAGGGTTACCCCGGCATGGCCGAGGTAGGCAACATGCCGCTTCCGCCCAAGGTGCTGCGCAAAGGCATCACCGACATGGTCCGCATCTCTGATGCCCGCATGAGCGGCACGGCGTACGGCACCGTGGTGCTGCACACCAGCCCCGAAGCCGCAGCAGGTGGACCGCTGGCTGTGGTGAAAAACGGCGACATGATCTCGCTCAACGTTCCTGAACGCACATTGCAATTGCTGATCAGCGACGAGGAACTGGCAGGCCGCTTAAACCTGTGGGAAAAACCTGCACCGGCCATGAACTCGGGCTACTGGAAGCTCTACATTGACCATGTGCTTCAAGCCGACGAAGGTGCAGACATGGACTTTTTGGTCGGCCAGCGCGGCGCGGCCGTACCCAAAGACAACCATTGAAATGGTCAAACCAGGCTGCGCGAGAAGCGTGAGCCCGAGCTTGACGGTTTCTGTCATCCCGGGCTTGACCCGGGATCCATCACCCCATCACCATGGATACCGGATCAAGTCCGGCATGACAGTCACCCCCAATTCGGTCCATTTTTCAGGAGAAATTCCATGCGTATTTTGATCACCGGCGGTGCCGGCTTTTTGGGCGCACGACTGGCCCGCGAGATTTTGAAAAAACGCCAACTCAACGGCCAGACGGTGACGGAATTGGTCATTGCCGACCTGTTCCCCGCACCGGCCGACCTGCTGGCCGACCCCCGCGTCAAAGGCCACGCTGGCCCCATGCTGGAACAAGGCGACTTGTTCAAGAGCGGCTTTGACGGCGTGTTCCATCTGGCCTCGGCCGTGTCGGGCGAATGCGAACTCGACTTTGACCTGGGCCTGCGCTCCAACGTGGACAGCAGCCGTTTGTTGCTCGACAGCATCCGCGCCTCGGGCAAAGCATCACGTTTGGTGTTTGCCAGCTCGGTCGCGGTGTTCGGGCCCGATGCGGCCAACCCCATGCCTGCGCTGGTGGCCGACACCACCTTGCCCACGCCGCAAACGTCTTACGGCACGCACAAGCTGATGATCGAGTACATGGTGGCCGACTACACCCGCAAGGGCTACATCGACGGCCGCGCCGCACGCCTGATGACGGTGGCCGTGCGCCCCGGCAAACCCAACGGCGCAGCGTCCTCTTTCTTCAGCGGCATCATCCGCGAGCCTTTAGCGGGCACGCCCACCACCTGCCCAGTGGATGCCACCGTGTCGCACCCCATCTCTTCGCCGGGCAACACCGTGCACGGTTTGATCACCGTGTTCGAGGCCAGCCGCGAAGCCTTCGGTGGTCGCATGGCGCTGAACCTGCCGGGCCTGAACGTCAAGGTCAACGACATGCTGGCCGCGCTGGAAAAAGTCGCTGGTCCCGCCGTGCGCGCCCGCGTGACGTTTGAGAAAGACGAACGCATCGCCGCCATCGTGGACAACTGGGCCAAGGGCTGTACTTTTGAGCGTGCCCACGCGCTGGGCCTGCGCGCCGATGCCAGTTACGAAGCCATCATTGAGCAGTACATTCAGGACTGTAAAACCCGTCCCGGCTACCCGGCCGAGGCCTTGAATGGTTTGAAGTGAGCTTTGAACAAAGGCCGCCACGCGCAGGAGGCGTGGCGGCCTTTTTTCATCATGGGTTCATGGTTCAAAAATGCGTGCTGATCGCCCCACTGATGCGCCCATCGTCTTCGATGACCGCCATCCAGCGCCATTTGTCAAAGGTGGTGCAGGGGTGAGAAATGCCCAGGGCTATACGGTCCCCCACCTTCGGCCAGAAACCTTCAGCGTCGAAAACCATGTGCGCATGCTGGTCGCTCAGGGCCTTGACTTTCCAGGACTCGGGCGTGGCCTGCATCGCACCGGCACCACGGTGACCGCTCGCTGCCCAGCGCACAGGCATGGGCATGCACTGGTCAAACGACAAATCGCGCCGACCGGCACTCAAAATCGCCAGCCCCGGCTCGGGCACCGACTGTACCTTGGCCCAAACCTCCAGAGCAGGCTGCAGCGATGCGCTCAAGCCCTCACGCGCTTCCACCAGCTTCAGGTAACGGGCGTAGTTCCAGTGGTCGTGCGTCACATAGCAACCCGAGCGCAACACGCCTTGCACCGGACGGCTTTGGACCTGGGTTTTGAGCATCGGGATCACCAGATCGAACACGGCCGAACCACCTGCCGACAACAAGACCTCGTCATCGCCCCACAGGTGCTTCTCATCGATCTGCTGGACAAGGGCCTGAACACCGCGCACCAGGGCGCTGACAGCCTCCATGTCGTGGGCGCTGTCACACTGGCCCAGCCCCCCCTCGTAACACTCCACACCGCCCAAGCGCACCACGCCCGACTCGGCCATGGCTTGGGCCAGCAGCAAAGCTTGTTCGTGGGTGCGGCAGCCCGTGCGATAGCCCGCGATGCCCAGCTCCAAAAGCACATCCCAACAACGCGGCTGTCCGCGCCGTGCACCCCAGTCGGTCAAGGTCTGCAACTGCGCCAGGGAATCGACCAAAAACCACACACGCGCTTGCGGGTGTTGATTCAACAAAAAATCCAATCCATCCAAATCGGCGTCAGACACCAGCTGGTTGGCGATGATGGCGCGCTGCGCCCCCGCCGCCAGGCCCACGCGCAGCTGGTGAACATTGGCAAAGGTCAGGCCCCAGGCACCGGCTTGCAGTTGCATGCGGAACAACTCGGGCGACATGGTGGTCTTGCCGTGCGGGGCCAGGGCCACGCCTTTGCGCTGCACAAAGTTCTGCATCCAGGCCAGGTTGTGCGCAAGTGCCGGGCGGCGCAACACAGCCACCGGGTAAGCCAAGGCATCATCCAGCAAGTGCCAGCCTCGCGCACCCAACTGCGACACCGCGCAAGGCTCGGCCGTCAAGGGGAAGCCCTTGCAGCCCGCATTCAATACAAAATCGCTGTCAGTGCCTGCTGTCCACATGTTGCGCATCTCCAAAATTTTGCCCATCGCGATCCGCGTTCGGCAATGATTCTCCCACCTCCACCGCTGTTTCACTTCTGCCTCGCCCCCCTTTTTGACATGACCTACCACACCAAAACCCTGGACCTCGTGGCGCTTGGCGAAGCCATGGTCGAGTTCAACCAACGGCCTCATGCGCTGGCCGACGACGCCCCGCTCTACCAACAAGGTTTTGGTGGCGACACCAGCAACGCGGCCATTGCCGCGTCGCGTGCTGGGGCGCGTGTGGCCTACCTGACGCGTTTAGGCACCGATCGCTGGGGGGATCGGCTGATGGACCTGTGGCAGCGCGAAAACGTGGACACCACAGCCGTGCTCCGTGAGCAACAAGCGCCCACTGGCCTTTATTTTGTGAGCCACGACGCCCAGGGTCATCACTTCAGCTACGCGCGCGCGGGATCGGCCGCCAGCCGCATGCAGCCGCAAGACCTGGCGCACTGGCAAGACGCCATCGCCAGCAGCCAATGGCTGCACCTTTCAGGCATTTCTTTGGCGATTTCGGCCTCGGCCTGCGACACGGCGTTTGCCGCCATGACGCATGCCCGCAACTCAGGCACACGGGTGGCGCTCGACTCGAATTTGCGCTTATCACTTTGGCCGCTGGCCCGTGCCCAAGCCTGCATCCGCCAGGCCGTGAGTTTGTGTGATCTGTTTTTGCCCAGTTTGGAAGACATGACCGCGCTCACCGGCCTCTCTCAAGCCCAAGACATCGTGGCCTGGAGCCATGCCCAGGGTGCAGCGCAAGTGGTGCTCAAACTGGGCAGCGACGGGGCGCTGGTCAGCGATGGTCACAGTCTGCGCCACTTGCCAGGTCATGTGGTCACCGCGGTGGATGCCACAGGCGCGGGCGATTGCTTTGCCGGAAATTTGCTGGCGCGTTTGTCGGCCTCAGACGACTTGTGGTCCGCCACAGCCTACGCCAATGCCGCAGCCGCTCTGTCGGTGCAGGGTTATGGCGCAGTCGGTCCTTTACCACCACCCGAAGCTGTGCTGACGGTGTTGAACGCCCTCTCTCAAGGCACACCCCAATGACCCACACCAGACCCCTCCTCGCCATCGACTGGGGCACCTCTTCCTTGCGCGGCGCTCGGCTGAGCGACACCGGACAAGTGCTCGAGTCACGCGAATATCCACGCGGCATCCTCACCGTGCCAGCCGGTCAGTTTGAAGCTGTTTTGCATGAATTTTTTGGCGACTGGCTGCAAGTGCCGAACGCCCTGTGCCTGATTTCGGGCATGGCCGGTAGCCGCCAAGGCTGGCAAGAAGCCCCCTACTGTCCTTGCCCTGCAGGCTTTTCCGAGCTGGGTCAGCACCTGCTGTGGCTGCAGCCCGGACGCATCGCCTTGGTGCCAGGTTTGAGCTGCTTGGGTGCTGACGCCTTGAACACGCCCGATGTGATGCGAGGCGAAGAGGTGCAAATTTTTGGGGCTTTACAAAAGGCTGGGCGCGACAGCGCCACGCTGGTGCTGCCCGGCACGCACAGCAAATGGGTACAGGTGCAGGGCGGCCGCGTGATGCAGTTCCAGACCTTCATGACCGGCGAGGTGTTTGCCCTGATGTGTCAGCACTCGATTTTGGGCAAAACCATGGATTTGAAAGGTGCTTTTGACCCAGCCGTTTTCTTGCAAGGCATTGACCAAAGCCAACAACACGGCAGCGCCTTGCACCACCTGTTTGCGGTGCGCACGCTCGGCTTGTTTGAACGCCTGAGCGCGGCCCAATTGCCAAGTTATTTATCGGGTCTGCTGATCGGCGAGGAGCTGCGCCACCAGGCCACGTCGGCCCACGCCGAGCCGGTGATTGTGATCGGCAGCGAAGCCCTGACGATGCGCTACACCCTGGCCCTGCAGCACCTGCGCATCCCCTGCCAAAGCCATGGGGCTGAGGCCAGTTGGGCAGGCTTGTATGCTTTGGCATCCTCTTGCGACCCTTCATGAACACACCCGCCATGACCGCTTTGCCCAACCCCGCTCTCACCCTGGCACAAGCCATGGCCCAACTGCCCTTGATCGCCATCTTGCGTGGCCTCACCCCCGAGGAGGCGCCAGCCATTGGCGAGGCGCTGGTGAGCAGCGGTTTTGCCATCATCGAGGTGCCGCTCAACTCGCCCGAGCCCTTGCGCAGCATTGCCGCACTGGGTCGGCAATTTCCACAAACCCTGATCGGCGCAGGCACCGTGCTGAACCTGCAGCAAGTCAACGACGTGTTTGATGCGGGCGGCCGTTTGGTCGTGGCCCCCAACTTCAACCCCGCTGTGGTGGCCCAAGCCCTGGCCTTGGGCATGGTGGTGCTGCCCGGTGTGGCCACACCCACCGAAGCCTTTGCCGCGCTCGATGCGGGCGCACATGGCCTCAAACTCTTCCCGGCTGAGATGATCTCGCCCGCCACCGTCAAAGCGCTGCGGGCGGTGCTGCCCAAAACAGCGGCCTTGATGCCGGTGGGCGGCATCACACCCGACAACATGGCCGCGTACCTGGCCGCCGGGGCCAGCGGCTTCGGTTTGGGTTCGGCTTTGTACGCGCCAGGGAAATCGGTGCAGGCGGTGCAGCTGCAGGCGCAGGCGTTTTTTCGGGCTTTTAAGGGCTGAGCCAATTGGCCTGTTGGAACATCTCAGACACCCATGAGCAAAACCTAGGCCTTAGCAAACCACACGTCATGCCGGACTTGATCGGCATTCACTCGGGAAAACCCGTGGACCCCGGATCAAGTCCGGGGTGACAAATCAAACCTCGAGTCCAGGGTGACAAATCAAACCTCGAGTCCGGGCCGAAAAAATCAAAGCTCAAGTCAGGTGCAACAAATAAAAGCTCATCGTCGGGTCAGGCCTTCTCGCCCAACCGGCCGTCCCGAAAATCTTGCAGAGCCTGGTAAATCTCTTCCTTGGTGTTCATCACAAACGGGCCGTATTGCACGATGGGCTCTTTGAGGGGTTTGCCCGCCACCACAATCAGCTTGGCATCGGCACTGGCTTCGATCACCACCCCATCGGCCTCGGGTGTGTTTTTCAAAATGGCCATGCGTTGCACCGGAACGACCTGACCACCAATGCGCACCTGGCCCCGGTACACGTACACAAAAGCGTTGTGTCCAGCAGGCAGGCTTTGCTCAAAACGTGAGCCCTCTGGCATGTGGACGTCCAGAAACACCGGCTGGGTGATATCGCGGCTCACCGCACCTTGCACGCCATGGCTGGCCCCAGCAATCACCGTCACAGCCACGCCTTCCGGGGCTTGGAACTGGGGCAGTTGGTCGTTCTGGAAATCGCGGTACCAGGGCACGTTCATCTTTTCGCTGCTGTGCAGGTTCAGCCACAGCTGAAAGCCCTCCATCACGCCATCGGCTTGCTGCGGGATTTCGGAGTGGATCACGCCCTGGCCTGCGGTCATCCATTGCACGCCGCCGTTTTGCAGCAAGCCTTCGTTGCCTGCGCTGTCGCGGTGCAGCATGCGCCCCGCGATCATGTAGGTCACGGTTTCAAACCCCCGGTGTGGGTGGTCCGGGAAACCGGCGATGTAGTCGTCGGGCTTGTCGCTGCCAAAGGCGTCCAGCATCAAAAACGGATCAAGCCGGTGCTGCAGGTCTTGCGTGAGGATGCGGCTGAGCTTGACGCCCGCGCCATCCGAGGTGGCTTGGCCGGTGACCAAGCGTTCGATGCTGCGCGAGACGTGCACGGCTTGCGGGTGAGCAGTTTGAGACACACGCGATCCTTTTCAAACAAGCCAACGGTCAAGCAGGGCGGTGCAAGGCGCAGATTTTATTGCCGTCGGGGTCGCGCAGGTAAGCCAGGTAGAGCTTGCCTGCGGGGCCTTCGCGAAAGCCAGGTGGGTTTTCGCAGGTGACGCCGCCGTTGGCCACACCCGCCGCGTGAAAAGCTTCGCCCTGCTCAGGGGATTTGACGGCAAAGCCAATGGTGCTGCCGTTGCCGTGGCAGGCGGGCTCACCGTTGATGGGCGTGGTGATGCCAAAAGTGCCCGTGGGGCTGCGGTAGAAATAGCGGTTGTTGTTGGCCACGCCCGGGCCATAGCCCAAGGTGCCGAGCACGGCGTCGTAAAACTTTTTAGACACTTCCAAGTCTTTCACACCCACCATCACATGACTGAACATTGCG
The DNA here is from genome assembly GCA_027486495.1 of Comamonadaceae bacterium. GTDB lineage: Bacteria > Pseudomonadota > Gammaproteobacteria > Burkholderiales > Burkholderiaceae_C > Limnohabitans_A. The sequence continues at coordinate 25,927 of JAIXOZ010000071.1, forward strand.
CTCTCCTCTTAGACCCGTTGCCGGGCAAAATTGTTGAGCCACCATCGTAGCGGATACCGGTGGCCCTGGCCCGATCAAGATTTCTTCAAGCCCTGCCAGCGTGCGTGCGCTGGGCCTTGCAGGTCGGGCGGCAGCTGGTGTTTGGCCTGCAGGTAGTGGTGGGTGTAAACGTCCAGATAAGCCTGCAGGGTGTCGGCTGCATGCACCTCACCCGCCAGTTCCAGACAGAGCGAAGCGACTTCGCTGGTGCAAAAGTGGTCATCTCGCTTAGAGCGGCGCAGCTGGTAGCGCGAGACCTGTTCGGGAACCAAGCTGAGCACCGGCAAGGTATTCAGGTAAGGGCTTTTGCGGAACATCTTGCGGGCTTCGGGCCAAGTGGCATCGAGCAAGATGAAGAGTGGGCGCTGTCCGGCGGGCAAGTTGTTGGCCAAAGTGGGCACCGCGTGCACCACCCGCTCAGGCTCCACAAATTCACCCGGAAACACCACAAAGGCCAGCCACTGCGGATCGGCCAGCAGCGCCAGCAAGGCCGGGTCCACCTCGGTGCGGGCCCAGCCAAAGGCGAAGGTGTCTGGCACCACATCGGCGATCAGCCAGCCGGTGTTGCTGGGCTTGAGAGGTTCGATGTCGGCCATCAGCAAACACATGCCCGATTGCGAGGGCACCTGAGGCAGGAGCGCGCAAATGCAGTGACTGGGCACCAAGCGGCAGCCGGGGCAGCGCTCGCCTTTGGTACCGCCACGGGCCATGAAGGGCTTGGCGCTGCGGGCCAGGCGCTCGGTGCGCAGGCGCGAGACAGCGTGGGGTAATTTCAGGGGCGGCGCAGCCATCAAACTGAAGGGGTGGCCATGCGCAAACGCCGCGCCGCTTCTTCGTCACGCGCATCGTCGATCTCGCGCAGCACCGCGGCCATGTCCACATCGGCCGTTGACCGCTCAAAACGACCCGTGAGCGCTGTCTCGTTGCTCAGCAGTCCGGCTTGGTAAAGGCTCCAGATTTCGGGGCCGTATTCGGTCTTGAGCAGCGCGGGGGCGAATTGACCAAAGAAGTCGCGCAGGTTGCCCACATCGCGCATCAGCATGCGCTGGGCGTGGTTGTTGCCCGCCGCGTCCACCGCTTGGGGCAGGTCAATGATGACGGGCTCGTCCACGCCGGGCAAGTCGCCCTCGCCAGGGATGTGCGCCAACAAGATGTTGAACTCTGACAAGTCGCCGTGCACCACACCCGCGCACAGCATGCGCACCACCTCGCCAATCAAGGTGGCGTGGTGTTGCAGGGCTTGCGCAGAGGTGAAGGCCACATCGTTCAGACGCGGGGCAGCGTCGCCATGGGCATCTGTGACCAGCTCCATGAGCAGCACGCCGTCAAAAAAGTTGAACGGGCGGGGCACGCGCACGCCCGCTGCGGCCAGTCGGTAGAGCGCGTCCACCTCAGCACTTTGCCAGGCGGCTTCTTGTTCTTGGCGGCCAAACTTGCTGCCTTTGGCCATGGCGCGGGCCGAGCGCGAGTTTTTGACCTTGCGGTTTTCGGTGTAGTCCACCGCCTGCCGAAAGCTGCGGTGGGTGGCCTCTTTGTAGATCTTGGCGCAGCGGGTTTCTTCGCCGCAGCGCACCACAAACACCATGGCTTCTTTGCCACTCATGAGCTGACGCACCACGGTGTCGATCAGGCCTTCTTCGACCAGGGTCTGCAGCCTCGGTGGTGCTTTCATGCGGCGGCTTCAGTGCGCAAGCAACGCCCAGCCTGCGTGCTGGTTGGCCTTGTTGTTTTCGTATTCCCAGGCCGCGCCGCAGCGGTCGCAGCGGTAACGGGTGAAACTGGCCTGGCCATGGCCACGGTCTTCGCGGTGGTGGGTGCCTTGCACCAGTTCGGCATGACCTGGGGCTTTGCGCCAATGGCGCTGTATGCCAGCACAGGGTTCGCACAAATCGGGCGCGGAGCGCTTGGCAGCGTTGGGGGAAGACGGGGTCATGAAGGGGGGATTCCTGGACAATGCCTGCTTGGGCGATGCTCCATTGTCGCCGCCCCCGGGCAGGCCATGGACTTGGCGCGTCACTTATCGCTCAAAAGAGTCCCTCCCGCTTGGATGCGACAGACTCTCGTACCAGTCTGTGGCAGCATTTCACCCCATTTGAATCAACCTCCAGGAGACCCCAACATGCCCACCACCCCAACCCTGTCCCAAGCCCTCTCCTTTGGCCTGCAAGGCCGCGTGGTCATCGTCACCGGGGCGGCCAACGGCATTGGCGAGGCCTGCGCGCGCCGCTTTGCGGCCGAGTCGGCCCATGTCATCTTGTCGGACGTGAACAGCGAACGCGGCGCTGCCGTGGCGGCCGAATTGCGCAGCGAAGGTCACAGCGCCGGTTTCATGGCCTGCGACGTCTCGCGCAAGGCCGATGTGGACGCCTTGGTGGACCATGTGCTGCAGGCCTTTGGCCGCATCGACGTGCTGGTCAACAACGCAGGCATCTTCAAGGCGGCAGACTTTCTGGATGTGACCGAAGAAGACTTCGACGCCGTCATCAACGTGAACATCAAAGGCTCGTTTTTGATGGGCCAGGCCGCGGCCCGTGCCATGAAAAGCACCGGGGGCGGCTCGATCGTCAACATGAGCTCGGTCAATGCCGTGATGGCCATCCCCAACATCGCCAGCTACAACGTGAGCAAGGGCGGCATTAACCAGCTCACGCGCGTCATGTCTTTGGCGCTGGCCGATTTTGGCATCCGCGTGAACGCGGTGGCCCCGGGCACCATTGCCACCGAACTGGCCCGCCAGGCGGTACTGACCAGCGAGGCGGCCGAAAAGAAAATCATGATGCGCACCCCCATGAAGCGCTTGGGCGAACCCGATGAAGTCGCCAAGGTGGTTGCGTTTTTGGCCAGCGATGCGGCAAGCTACATCACCGGTGAAATCGTCACCGTGGATGGCGGACGCATGGCGCTCAACTACACCGTGCCTGTTTGAAGAAAACCCATTTTGTGAACCCCTCTCCATCTACCTCTCCCTCTTTACTCGACACCTGGCTGGCCCAAGAACGTGTCGTGCGCCAGCGCCTGGAAGCAGGCGCTGGTCCCGGCGTGGCCCGCCCCGACCAGGTGGCTGGCAAAACCGGCCTGCAAGTCATGCAAGGCCTGCTCAGCGGTGAGCTGCCCTATGCCAGCATCGCCAAAACACTGGACTTCACGCTGATCGAAGTCAGTGAAGGCCAAGCGATTTTTCAGGGCGCGCCGGGCTTGAACCACATGAACCCACTGGGCACCGTGCATGGCGGCTGGTTTGCCACCTTGCTCGACTCGGCCCTGGGCTGCGCCGTGCACACCATGATGCCGCCCGGGCGTGGTTACACCACGGCCGACCTGAGCGTCAAATTGGTCAAGGCCCTGACCCCCAAAGTGCAACGCGTGCGGGCCATTGGCCAAGTGGTGCACTGTGGCCGACAACTGGCCACCGCCGAAGCCCGGCTGGTTGGGCCTGATGGCACCTTGTACGCCCATGCGAGCACCGCTTGCCTGGTTTTCGAAATGCCTTCTTTCACTGGAAACAAACCATGAGACTTCTTCACACCATGCTGCGCGTGGGCAACCTGCAACGCTCGATTGACTTCTACACCCAGGTGATGGGCATGAAGCTGCTGCGCACTTCGGAAAACCCCGAATACAAATACTCTCTGGCTTTTGTGGGTTACGGCAACAACCCGGACCACGCCGAACTGGAGCTGACCTACAACTGGGGCACGGAAAGCTACGAGATGGGCACGGCCTACGGCCACATCGCCCTGGGCGTGCCCGACGCCTATGCCGCGTGCGAAAAAATCCGCGCCAACGGCGGCAACGTCACGCGTGAAGCAGGCCCGGTCAAAGGCGGCACAACCGTGATCGCCTTTGTGACCGACCCGGATGGCTACAAGGTCGAGCTGATCCAGCGGGCTGAATACGCAGCGGGGCAGGGCTTGCGCTGAACGCAGAGCCCCAAACCCAGGCTGCACCTGAACCGAGTGTTCGGGTTTTCTCGGATACAGCGGCGGCGATTGGCGCGGATAAATGACCCATAATGAATTTCTTGACCGGACAACCATCTGCTGCCGGCTTTGAGTTTCATTTCCCTTTATGGAGACAACAATGAACCCTACTTCTTCACGCCGCCAAATCTTGACACAAAGTGCAGCCTTGCTGGGGGCAACAACCAGCGGCCTCCTGGTCCCCCAAAGCGCCTTGGCCCAAAGCGGCAAAATTCGTGTGGGCCTGATGCTGCCCTACACCGGCACCTTTGCCCAATTGGGCGTGGCCATTGAAAACGGCGTGCGCATGGCCATCAACGAGCAAGGTGGAAAACTCGGCGGGCGCGAGATCGAATGGTTCAAAGTGGACGACGAGTCCGAGCCCTCCAAAGCGATTGAAAACGCCAACAAGCTGGTGCAGCGCGACAAAGTGGATGTGCTGATAGGCACCGTGCACTCAGGTGTGCAAATGGGCATCCACCGCGTGGCCCGCGAAAGCGGCGTGATCAACCTGATCCCGAACGCCGGTGTGCACATCGCCACCCGCGCCCAGTGCGCCCCCAATGTGTTCCGCACCAGCTTCTCCAACAGCCAGCCCACCATGGCGCTGGGCGAAGCCATGGTCAAGCGCGGCCACAAAAAGGCGGTGTGGATCACCTGGAAATACGCTGCAGGCGACGAAGCCTTCGAGGGTTTCAAAGAGAGCTACACCAAAGCGGGAGGCACCATCATCAAAGAGCTGGGCCTGCCCTTCCCTAACGTTGAATTCCAAGCCCTGCTGACCGAAATCGCAGCGCTCAAGCCCGACGCTGTGGCCTGTTTCTTTGCCGGTGGCGGTGCTGCCAAATTCTTGCGCGACTACGCCGCTGCGGGCCTCAAGGGCAAGATTCCGCTCTACGGCTCGGGCTTCCTGACCGAAGGCGTGCTCGAAGCCGCAGGACCAGCGGCCGACGGCGTCTTGACCACCCTGCACTATGGCGACGGCATCGAGACCAAGCGCAACAAGGAGTTCCGCCTGAACTATGCCAAGACCTTCAAGTTGCAACCTGACGTGTACGCCGTGCAGGGCTACGACACCGGCTTGCTGCTGGTGCAAGGCGCCAACGCCGTCAAGGGCGATGTCAGCCAAAAAGCCAACATGATCAAAGCCATGCAAAGCGCCGTGATCGACAGCCCACGCGGCAAGTGGGCCATGAGCAAGTCGCACAACCCGATCCAGGACATGTATCTGCGCGAAGTCTCCAACAAAGAAAACAAAGTGATTGGCATTGCAGCCAAGGCCTTGGCCGACTCGGGTGCGGGCTGCCGCATGTAAGAGGCATTTGCCGAATCTGGGGTGCAACCCTTGCTTCGGCCATGCCAGCTGTGCCACGGCGGATTTCGGTCCGCCGTTTTTGTGCCGAGCATTCGGAATTTGTGTTGATCTGATCAGACCCTCACCTCCTCTTGTCCAAACGCCTAAAGCTTAACGCTCAACCCTTAACGCTCATCGACCGACGCAAGACTCCATGGACTTTGTGAATTTTTTGATCCAGCTGCTCAACAGCGTCCAGTACGGTTTGCTGCTGTTCATGCTGGCTGCGGGCCTGACGCTGATCTTCGGCATCATGGGCGTGGTCAACCTGGCCCACGGCAGCTTTTACATGCTGGGCGCTTACCTGGCTTGGTCTTTGGCCGCGCAGCTGGGCAGCTTCACGCTGGCCATCTTGGTGGGCACAGCTTTGTCGGTGGCCTTTGGCTTGTTGATTGAGCGTTTGCTGTTTCGCCACTTCTACCACCGCGACCACTTGGACCAGGTGCTGCTCACCTTTGGTCTGATTTACGTCTTTGAAGAGCTGCGCTCCATCATCTGGGGCGACGATGTGCACGGCCTGCCCGTTCCCGAGTTGCTGGCCGCGTCCATCCCCCTCACCGAAAACCTGTCCTACCCGGTCTACCGCCTGTTCATGTCAGGCGTGTGCCTGGTGTTGGCGCTGGGGCTGTATTTGCTGATCTCCAAAACCCGCTTGGGCATGAAGATCCGTGCGGGTGCTTTCAACCGCGAGATGACCGAGTCCTTGGGCGTCAACATCAAGCTCATCCACTCGGTGGTGTTTGCTTTGGGCATTGGCCTGGCCTCGATCGCGGGCATGATCGCCGCGCCCGTGTCCAGCGTCTACCCCAACATGGGCTCACAGGTCTTGATCATGTGCTTTGTGGTGGTGGTCATTGGCGGAATTGGCTCGGTGCGCGGCGCCTTGATCGCCGCCCTGCTGGTGGGCCTGGTCGACACCTTTGGCAAGGTGCTGTTGCCCCAAGCCTCGGGCATGCTCGTGTACGTGCTGATGGCCTTGGTGCTGCTGTACAAGCCCGAAGGCCTGTTCAAGCAATGACAACGAGAAGAACAACATGAGCATGCCCCAAATTCACCTCGAAACCCTGCCCCGCAGCATCCAGCTGGTGATGGTGCTGGGCTTTTTGGCGCTCGCCGCCTTCCCCTTTGTGGGGTCTGACTTTTACACGGCCATGGTCGTGCGCATGATGATCCTGGCCATCTTGGCCATGAGCCTTGATTTGCTGCAGGGCGTGACAGGCCTGGTGTCGCTGGGCCACGCTGCTTACTTTGGCCTGGCTGGGTATGTACTGGCCTTCGTCACACCGCAAAACGAGCCCATCAGCCTGTACACCAGCTTGCCCCTGGCCGTGGGCGGCGCTGCCTTGGCGGCGCTGGTGATTGGCTTTTTGGTGGTGCGCACACACGGCATTTACTTCATCATGGTGACCATGGCCTTTGCGCAGATGATTTTCTTCATCTTCTTTGACAACAAGGCCTTGGGCGGCTCGGACGGATTGTTCCTGAACTTCCGCCCCGACGCAGGCATCATCGACCTGGAAAACAAGCGGGTGTTTTATTACTTCACGCTGGGCTGTTTGCTGGCGGTGTATGTGTTTTTGCGCCGCCTGCTCTGGAGCCCGTTTGGCCGTGCGCTCTCGGGCATCCGCGTGAACGAGCACCGCATGCGGGCGCTGGGTTTCAACACCTTCAGCCACAAGCTGGCGGCCTTCACCTTGGCCGGGGCCCTGGCCGGTTTGGCAGGTTATTTGTTCGCGGCGCAAACCGGTTTTGTGAACCCAGAGTTGATGGGCTTTCACCTCAGTGCGCATGCCATCATGATGGTCATTTTGGGGGGCATGGGCAATTTTGCAGGGGCCATTGTGGGCGCCTTCAGCTTTGAATATTTGCTGCACCTGTTCAAGGACTTGCCCGATGTGGGCGGCTTCAAAACCGGCAAACACTGGCAAATGTGGATGGGCCTGTTCATCGTGGCTTTGATCATTTTTGCGCCTAAGGGTATTTTGGGTTTGATCAACCGCTTCCTGGGCAAAAAGCCGATGCAGAAGGCAGGCCATGACTGATCGCCAAGTCTTGATGTCCGCCCGTGGCTTGACCAAGCGCTTTGGCGGACTGGCAGCGGTCAACGATGTCTCGCTGGATTTGTGGCTCGGCCACATTCATGCGGTGATTGGCCCCAACGGCGCGGGCAAATCCACGCTCGCCAATTTGCTCTCAGGCGACCTGCTTCCCACCAGCGGCAGTATCACCTTGGGTGAGCACACCATCACCGGCTGGACCCCCGAAAGAATCTCGCGTCAGGGCCTGGGCCGCAGCTACCAAAAGACCAACATCTTCAGCACCTTCACGGTGTGGGACAACGTGCGCCTGGCAGCGCAATCGCGGGCGCAGCCCTCGCCCTTCAACCCGCTGGGCTGGCTCATGGCCGCAACCCGCATGCAGGCTGTGAACCAACGGGCCGAACGCGCGATTGAACTGGCAGGCCTGCAAGATCGACGGCACGCCTTAGCCGGTGCAGCCAGTCATGGTGAACAACGCCAACTGGAAATCGCCATGACGCTGGCTACCGATCCCCGCGTGCTGCTGCTCGACGAACCCCTGGCGGGCATGGGCCAGGCCGAGGCCGAGCGCATGGTTCAGTTGTTGCTGCGCCTGAAAAATGACCACGCCATCTTGCTGGTCGAGCACGACATGGACGCCGTGTTCACTCTGGCCGACCACCTCACGGTGATGGTCAACGGTCAGGTGATTGCGAACGACACGCCTGCAGCCGTGCGCGCCAATGACGGTGTGCAGGCGGCCTACTTGGGTGAAGAAGTGGGTGAGGAACACTGAGATGAGCGAACTGTTGATCCAGGGCCAAGACCTGAACACCTATTACGGGGCCAGCCACATCCTGCGTGGTGTGAACTTTTCTGTGGGCCAGGCCGAAACCATTGGCCTGATGGGGCGCAACGGCATGGGCAAAAGCACCCTGCTCAAAACGCTCATGGGCATCGTGCCGCCGCGCAGTGGCACGGTGGACATCAAAGGCCAGCGCATGAATGGCCGCCCCACGTTTGAAGTGGCGCAAATGGGCATCGCCTACGTGCCCGAAGGCAGGGGTATTTTCGGCAACCTGAGCGTGGTGGAAAACTTGCAAATGGCCGCCCGTGCAGGCACCCGGGGCCAACGCGAGTGGACTTACGAGCGCGTGCTGGAAACCTTTCCGCGCCTCAAAGAGCGATTGGGTCACGGCGGCCAGCAACTCTCAGGCGGCGAGCAGCAAATGCTGACCATTGGTCGCGCCTTGATGACCAACCCCGACGTGCTGATTCTGGACGAGGCCACAGAAGGCCTGGCCCCGCTGATCGCCCGCGAGATCTGGCGCATTTGCAGCCTCATCAAACAAAGCGGCATCAGCTCGATCATCGTCGACAAGAACTGGAAACACGTCACCCAGATCACCGACCGCAACATCATCTTGGTCAAAGGCCAAGTGGTGTTCGAAGGCTCGTCGCAAATTCTGCTGGCCGACCCGAGCGTGCTGGAGCAGCATCTGGGGGTTTGAGCAAGAAGCCCCCTTCCAACGCGCCGTCATCTCAGGTGACGGCCGAGGTCTGAGCCAGGCCTTGGCGAGGTAACTGCTGGACTCACTGTCAAAGCAGCGGGCGCAATTCCCGCGCGGCCTCCAAAAGCAAGGGCAACCATTTGTGCTGCACGGCGGCATCGGAGAGCTGTTCGGGCGTGCACACCACATTGAGCGCCGCCAGCGTCTGCCCTTGCATGTTGCGCAGCGGCACGGCCAAGGCGTGAATGCCCAGCTCGTGGCCATCACGGGCCAGGCAGTGGTCAGACTGCCGAGCCTGCGCGATCAGGGCCTTGAACTGGGTGGCGTTCACCTCGGTTTGCGGCGTGATCCGGGCCAGCTCGCGGCCTTTGAGCCAGGCGGCGAAATCGGCCTTGGGCAAATTGGCCAGCAAGACCCGCCCGGTGGATGTGGCGTGCGCGGGCAAACGTGCCCCCAAATGCAGGCCATAGGCCAGGTGCCGCACCGGCTCGGCCGCGCCTGCGCTGCGGGCAACGATGACGCATTCATCGCCATCCAGCACCACCGCACTGAAGGCCGCCTGCGTTTGCGCGGCCAAGCGGTTGAGGGTGGGCTGCAAAGTGCGTGGCAAGCGCGAAGTGGCCATGTAGCTGCCCGCCAAACGCAGCACCCGTGCCGACAGCCAGTAATGCGAGCCATCGGTCTCCAGGTAACCCAGCTCGGCCAGCGTGAGCAAATGCCGCCGCGCCGCCGCCCGTGTGATGCCGGTGCGCTGCGCGGCCAGTGTGGCGTTCAGGCGTTGACGCTCGGTGTCAAAAGCCTCCAGCACGGCCAGGCCCTTGGCCAGGCCTTCGATGTAATCTGCTTTGGCGATGGTCATGGGGCACCTCAACAATACAAGTCAGACCTGAAAAGGTCGACCTGCGCAATCATATTGGCTTCTGTCATTTTGCGCGATCATCGCACAAAATAACTTTTATCGCACAAACTTCATCACCACCATTCTTTAAAAACAGCCCCGCCTCTTAAGCTCTCATGCATTGCATTGACCGTTTCCAGGAGACATCCATGAGCACCACCCGCACCCAAGTGGCCATCGTTGGCGCAGGCCCTTCCGGCTTGTTGCTGGGTCAATTGCTCTTCAAGGCGGGCATCGACGCCATCATCGTAGAGCGGCAAAGCGGCGATTACGTCCTCTCGCGCATTCGTGCGGGCGTGCTGGAGCAAGTGACCATGGACCTGCTCGATGAGGCCGGTGTGGGCCAGCGCATGCACGCCGAGGGCCTGATCCACGGCGGCTTTGACCTGCTGTTCAAGGGCGCACGCCACCGCATCAACATGAACCAGCTCACGGGTGGCAAAAACGTCATCGTTTATGGCCAAACGGAAGTCACCCGCGACCTGATGGACGCCCGCCAAACGCAAGGTCTGCCCACGGTCTACGAGGCCGACAATGTGCAAGTGCACGACTTTGACAGCCAAAAGCCCCGGGTGACCTACGAAAAAAATGGCCAGCTGCACAACATCGAATGCGACTTCATCGCCGGTTGCGATGGCTTTCACGGCGTGTGCCGTACCAGCGCCCCCAAAGACAAGATCCGCGAATACGAAAAGGTGTACCCGTTTGGCTGGCTGGGCGTGCTGTCTGACACGCCCCCTGTGCACCACGAACTCATTTACGCCAACAGCACACGCGGCTTTGCCCTGTGTTCACAGCGCAGCGCCACGCGCAGCCGCTACTACCTGCAAGTGCCCTTGACCGACAAAGTCGAGCAATGGTCTGACGAAGCCTTTTGGGAAGAGTTGCGCCATCGCCTGGACCCCGAAGCCCGCGAGCATTTGGTCACCGGCCCCAGCATCGAAAAAAG
>JAIXOZ010000072.1 GCA_027486495.1 Comamonadaceae bacterium
AAGGGTGCACGCAGCGACTGCGCCGCTTGTGCGCTGGCCCCTGTGCTGGGTGCGCTGTGGCTTTGGTCGGTGAGCCACAGCTCCACGCATTCGGGGCCTTGCAGTTGCACATGCCAGCGTTTGACCGCCCCAGTGCACACCACTGCGCGGGCTTGCCAGTGGCGGCCGTTCAGCGTGATGTGCAGAGCCTCGCCGCTGCGTTCTACGCGTGCCTGGTGCGTGGCATCTCCAGTTTCAATGCGCACTTGTCCCCGACCCAGCTCCTGCAATCTCAGCGACAAGGCCTCATTACCCAGGCCCATGCGCACGGGTCGCATGAACGGGCTGGGCATCGCGGCGGCGGGCGCTTGGTGTGCATACAGCACAGCCAGCACGGCCACGCTGCGAGCGTCGCCCTGGGCTTGCAGGCGCTCGCGCACAACATCGGCTTGCTCGGCCAAAAACGGGATCAAAGCCTCGCCTGCTGCAAACGTGGGGTGCTGCAAACAAGCGGCCAAAAACGCCCGGTTGGTCGGTAATCCCAGCACCGTGGTCTGGTTCAGGCCTGCGCACAGACGGTCGATGGCTTCGCGGCGTGTGGGCGCGTGTGCGACCAGCTTGCCCAGCATCGAATCGTAGTGCGGCGTGACCACCGCACCCACATGCAGCGCATGGTCAAAGCGCAAGCCTTCGGGCTCAGAAAAGGCCTGCACCGTGCCGGTTTGTGGCGTGAAGTGTTCATCTTCGGCACACAGGCGCACTTCGATCGCGTGGCCTTGCAGCTTCACATCGGCTTGCGCCAGCGGCAGCGGCTCGCCGCGTGCAATGCGCAGTTGCCACTCGACCAAGTCGAGACCTGTGAGCATTTCGGTCACCGGATGCTCGACCTGCAAACGGGTGTTCATCTCCATCAAATAGAACGGCTTGTCTGCTTGTGCTTCGTCCAGCAAAAACTCCACTGTACCCGCGCCCACATAGCCCGCCGATTGAGCGAGTGCGATGGCCGCTTGCCCCAGTTGCTCGCGCAGCGCAGGCGTCACCGCCGGGCTGGGTGATTCTTCGATGATCTTTTGGTGACGTCGCTGCACCGAGCAGTCGCGCTCACCCAGGTGGATGCAGTGGCCGTGCGCGTCGGCCATGATCTGCACCTCGATGTGACGGGGGCGCAGCAGGGCGCGCTCCATCAACACGTCACCGTTGCCAAACCCGGCCAGCGCTTCAGATCGGGCGCTGTGCAGGGCGGACAGCAATTGCGCCATGTCGGTCACCAGACGCATGCCGCGCCCACCGCCCCCGGCCACGGCCTTGACCATCAGCGGCAAGCCCAGCTGCTGCGCTTGTGCGGTGAACGTGGCGTCGCTTTGGTCCGCGCCAAAGTAGCCCGGCAGACAAGGCACGCTGTGCGCCATGGCGAGTGCTTTGGCGGCCGATTTACTGCCCAAGGCGCGGATGGCCGCAGGCGGCGGGCCTACCCAGGTGAGGCCCGCGTCGATCACCGCTTGCGCAAACTCGGCGTTCTCGCTCAAAAAACCATAACCCGGGTGCACCGCATCGGCCCCGGTGGCCTGCGCAGCCGCCAGCAGTTTGTCGATGCGCAAATACGAGTCAGCAGACAGCGTGCCGCCCAATGCAAACGCGGTGTCGGCTTCTTGCACATGCAGCGCGTCTCGGTCGGCATCGGAGTAAACGGCTACCGTCTGAATGCCCATGTGGCGGGCGGTGCGGATCACGCGTCGGGCGATCTCACTCCGGTTGGCGATCAGCAGACGGGTGACGTTATGGGGCAAAGTGGTGGACAAGGTCGAGGTCATGCGGGGTCCTTGCCAGAAAGTGTCCAAGGCGCAGGCTGTTTGCGTGCAAACGCGGCCAGGCCTTGTGCGGCTTCGGCGCTGCGCAGGCCTTGGGCAAATGCTTGTGCTGCGGCGTCGCGCAAATCAGGCACAGGGCCGCGCAGCTGCCGCAGCAGTTGTTTGGTGCTGGCCACCGCGCCGGGGGCAGCGCGCATGAGGCGCGTCAGTGTTTTTTGCCACGCTGCATCGCTGTCCTCTTCGATGACTTCATGCACCAAGCCCACTTGCAGCGCTTGCGAAGCGGTGTAGCTCAGGCCTTGCAGCAGGCATTGGCGTGCGGCGCTCTCGCCAAGGCGTTGCCACACAAAAGGCGCGATCTGCGCCGGTGGCAAGCCCAGCGTGACTTCAGGTGTGCCCAACACCGATCGTGCTGTGGCCACCACATGGTCGGCGCAGCAGACCAGGCCAAAACCGCCGCCCATGGCCGCGCCATCTACCCGGCACACCAGCAACTGGGGCAGGGCGCTCAAGGCATGCAGCAGGTCACCAAAGCCACGGTTCATGGCCAGCAGCGGGTCGGTTTCACCCTCTTGCAAGGGCTGGCCAATCAGGCTGGCAAAGCCGCCTAAACTGCCACCCGCGCAAAAGGCACCGCCCGCACCGGTCAGCACCACGATGCGCAGATTAGGGTCTTGCGCCGCACGCCCACAGGCTTGCAGCAAGCCGTCCACCACCGCGTCGCTCAGGGCGTTGCGTGTGGACGGGTCGTTCATCGTCCAGGTCTCGACCGCGCCCTGGCGTTCGATCAACAAAGTGCTGCTCATTTTTGGGGCCGCTTGGCAATGCCCATCATCTTGGACAGGATGCCCAGCATGACCTCGTCGGCACCGCCGCCAATCGAGGCCAGACGCCCGTCGCGGTACATGCGCGAGACCTTGTTTTCCCAAGTGAAACCCATGCCGCCCCAAAACTGCAGGCAGGTGTCGGGAACGGTGCGGTTCAAACGGCCTGCTTTGAGCTTGGCCATGGTGGCCCACTCGGTCACGTCTTCACCCGCGATGTAGTGTTCGCAAGCCTGGTAGGTCAGGGCGCGCAGGCACTCGATGTCTGCCTTGAGTTCAGCCAGTTTGAACTGCACCCACTGCTGGTCGGCCAGAGTCGATCCAAACAGCTTGCGCTCTTGCGCCCAGTCCACCGTCCACTGAACGCAGTTGGTCAGCGACTGCAGCGTACTGGCTGCGCACCACAGCCGCTCTTCCTGGAACTGCTGCATTTGGTAGATGAAGCCCTGGCCCTCGGCCCCGATGCGGTAGCGCTGCGGGACGCGCACTTCGTCGAAATAAATCAAACCGGTGTCGCTGCTGTTCATGCCGATCTTCTTGATCTTCTTGCCCACCTCGATGCCAGGCAGCAGCTTGCCGTTTTCGCGCATGGGCACCATGACCAGGCTCTTGTTTTTATGGATGGGCCCTTCGCCCGTGTTGACCAGCATGCACATCCAGTCGGCCTGCAAGCTGTTGGTGATCCACATTTTTTGGCCGCTGATCACGTAGTCGTCGCCGTCCTTTCGCGCCACGGTTTTGATGCCCGCCACATCGCTGCCCGCACCCGGCTCGCTCACGCCAATGCAGCCCACCATGTCGCCCGCAATCGCCGGGGCCAAAAACTGCGCACGCAACTCGTCGCTGCCAAAACGCGCCAGCGCTGGTGTGGCCATGTCGGTCTGCACGCCAATGGCCATGGGAATGCCGCCGCAGTCGATGTGGCCCAGTGCCTCGGCCATGGCCATGCTGTAGGAATAGTCCAGCCCCGCACCGCCAAAGGCCTCGGGCTTGGTCAGGCCCAGCAGGCCCAAATTGCCCATCTTTTTGAAGACTTCGTGCGCCGGAAAAATCTCGGCTGCCTCCCACTCGTCCACATGGGGGTTGATTTCGGCCTCGATGAAACGCTTGAGCGTGTTCTGGATCTCGCGGTGTTCGTGGGTGTATTGCATGGTGTGTCTCCGTGGGGTGGGTTCAGGGGTGCAGATCGAAGTGGCCAATGCTGTGCGCGTGTCCATTGAGGACAATCTCAACGGTGTGGCGGCCTGGGTGGTGGGTGCGGGTGCTCATTTGGCGCAGCGACAGTGTTTTTTCGAGCACGCCATGGCCGTGTGCATCGATCTGCACGGTGCTGCCTTTGAACACCTTGGGGCTGAGCGTGCCGTTGGCCTTGACGTAAAACACCCGCCAATCGGCCAGGGCGCTGGCAGCCTGTGCACTGGGGTTGTGCAGGGTGCAGTGCAGCGTGACGCTGTCACCGATGCGGGTTTTGGAGGGGGTGATCTTGGCGCTGTGAATCTGCAGCACCGACTTTTGCCCGTGCCCGAACAAGGCCAGCGCCTGTGCATCGCCGCGCTTGATGGCTGTGCGCAGGGCATGGCGCAGCAAGGCCTGCCGCGACGCGGGCACCGGGGCATCGTCCAGCCATTGGCGGGCCAGGCCCGTGAGCAACTCCGGGTGGTCTTTGCCGATGTCGTTCAGGTGGTTGGCCACCGAGCGGCGCACATAAGATGAGTTGTCGTCTCGCAATCGGGCGAGCAGGGGCAGCACCGGTGACGGGTCGCGCACAAAGTCTGGCAAACGTGCTGCCCAAGGCAGACGCGGGCGCGTGGCTTCGCTCACAGCGCGGCGCACATGGGCGTTGGGGTCGCTGGCCCACTGCGACAAGTGCGCCAAGGTGGCTTGTGTGTGCGCTTGCAAAAACGGCCGCAGGCTGAATTCCGCCGTGAAGCGTTGGGTCAGCGCGTGTTGCGCCTGCATGGCTTCGGGCAAGTGGCCCAAGCCATGCTCGGCGATGTACATGCTGTGCGGCAAGTGATAAAAGCTGCTGGCCACATCGCCAGGGGACACAGGTTCACCTCGTGTGTCCAACCCCATTGGCAGCCCCATGGTCTGGACCAAGAGCGGCGCTGCTTGCCGAAAATCGCTGGGCAAAAATTGCCGGAGCACCACACTCAAGCGGCGGCCCCGGTCCATCAAACCCAGCTGTTCAAAGTCTGCCCCAAGGGCGCGCTGCCATGCGGCCAGGTTCAGCGTCAAGCCGGCTGATTTCAGGCGTTCGCCCAACTGCAGGGCGGCCGTCATGGGCAGCAGGTGTTTCAGTTCGGTGGCCATTGGCTGGGCCTCACATGCGGGCCACGCCAAAGGTGGTGGCGCGGGGTTGACGGGCTGCTGCTTCTGCGCAGGTATCGAGGCAAAAACTCAGCACGCTGCGGGTGTCGCGCGGGTCGATCACGCCGTCATCCAGCACCAAGCCGCTGGTGTAGAAGGCATCGGCTTGTGCTTCAAACAGGGCCACGATCTTGTCGAACTGGGCCTGCATTTTGTCGGGGTCGGGCGTGATGCCTTTGCGGGCCATGCCCGCTTCGGCCACGATCTGCATGGTGCGGGCGGCTTGCTCGCCGCCCATCACCGCCGTCTTGGCCCCCGGCCAGCTGAACAAAAAGCGCGGCGCATAACCCCGCCCGCACATGCCGTAGTTGCCCGCGCCAAACGAGGCCCCGCACTGGATGGTGATCTGCGGCACGGTGGCGCTGGTCACGGCCTGGATCATCTTGGAGCCGTGTTTGATCATGCCGCCTTGCTCGCTGTCTTTGCCCACCATGTAGCCGGTGGTGTTTTGCAAATAGACGATGGGATGGCCCAGCTGACACATCCACTGGATGAAGTGCGTGGCCTTGTTGGCTCCAGCCACATCAATCGGCCCGTTGTTGCTGATGATGCCCACCGCATGCTCGCCGATGCGCGCCTGCGCACACACCGTGGCTGCGCCGAACAATGGCTTGAACTCCAGAAAATCTGAATCGTCCACCAAGCGCAAGATGACCTCGCGCATGTCGATGGGTTCGCGGTGGTGGGCGGGCATCAGGCCCAGAAGTTCTTCGGCGTCCAGGCGCGGGGGCTTGGCTTGTCGCTGCGTTGTGTGCGCAGCCCAGTCCCAACGCGCCACCACATCGCGGGCCGTGCCCAGCGCATGGCGGTCGTCTTCGCACAGGTATTCGCCCAGGCCCGACACGCTGGTGTGCATCTCGGCCCCGCCCAGCTCTTCTTCGGTCGCCACTTCGCCCGTGGCGGCTTTGAGCAAAGGCGGCCCCGCCAGAAAGGCCCGCGACCTGCCGCGCACCATGATCACGGTGTCACTCAGCCCCGGCATGTAGGCCCCGCCTGCGGTGCCCGAGCCGTGTTGCACGGTGAGGACCGGCAGGCCCGCCGCCGACAGGCGGGCGAGGTTTCGGAACAGGCTGCCGCCCAGCACAAAACCTTCGACCTTGTACTGCATCAGGTTGGCCCCGGCGCTTTCGACCAGGTGCACAAAAGGCAGTTTGTTTTCGAGGGCCAGCTCTTGCACGCGCAAGATCTTTTCCAGGCCCCGCGCCTGAATGGCCCCGGCCTCGATGCCCGAGTCACTGGCCACCACCATGCAGCGCACACCGCTGATGAACCCAATGCCCGCGATCATGCCGCCGCCAGGCACCGACTTGGCCGGGTCCGGCGTGTCTTGCATGAAGCCCGCCAACGCGCACAGCGGCAAAAACGGCGCACCCGGGTCGAGCAGCAAGGCCACGCGCTCACGCGGCAGAAGTTGCCCGCGTTTGTCGAACACCGGTTTGGATTGGGCCGAGGCCAGCGCTGCGCGGTCTTGCAGGGCCTGCCACTGCGCGAGGCGTGCCAGCGCGGCTTCACGCCGCTGCTGGGCCACGGGGCTGTGCGGGTTCCAGGTGGATTCAAAAGTCATTGGAATACCTTGGGGGTCACGGCGAGGTGAAAGCCGTCAAAGGGTTTGACGGCATCGCGTTCTTGCACATCGGGTGTGGCCACGGCCTGCTGCCAGCCCATGCGCATTTGCGGGCGGGCACCGTCCACGCGCAGCACCGTACCGCTGATGAAGCTCGCGGCGGGCGAGAGCAAAAACACAATCGCTGCGGATGTTTCGGCTTCGGTGCCAAAGCGGCCTTGCGGCACCGTGTTGCGCATTTCACGCAGCATGGGGCCTGCTTCGGGTGGGTAGTGGTCCATGCCGCTGCTGGCGATGTAGCCCGGGGCCACGGCGTTCACGCGCACACCGTGCGTTGCCCATTCCAGTGCAGCCGTCTCGGTGAAGCTGACCATGCCCGCACGCGCTGCACCGCTGTGGCCCATGCCCGGCATCGAGCCCCACATGTCGGCCACGATGTTGACCACCGCGCCACCGTGTTGTTGCATGCTTTGGTTGAAGCACTCACGCGCCACCAGAAAGCCGCCGGTGAGGTTGGTGTCGATGACCGCTTGCCAGCCTTTGGCGCTGGTCTTGGCCAATGGCGAGATGTATTGACCGCCTGCGTTGTTGACCAGGCCATGGATGCGCCCATGTTGCTGCACCACCTGCGCAATCATGGCTTGGACATCGCCCTCGCGCCGGATGTCGCAGCTGTGCCAACTGGCCTGGCCGCCGTCACCTGTGATCTCTTGCGCAGTGGCGGTCAACTTGTCGGGGTTGCGGCCCACCAGCACCACATGCGCGCCCAGGTTGGCCAGCTCGTGGGCGGTGCAGCGGCCAATGCCCGATCCGCCGCCGGTGACCAGGATCACTTGGCCCGTGAGCAGGCCGGGAGCAAAGACCGAACGGTAGGGTGTGGTTGTTGTCATGTGGGGTTTCTCAAAAACAAGGCCAGTGCGGCATCGGTCAACTCGTCCAGTGATGCGCGTGGGGGGCTTTGGGGTGCTGCTTTGGCGGCACGTTTGATGGGTGTTGAGTTGGCTTGGGGTGTGGGCGCTTGGTACCACTGCACTGCCCAGTTGAGTGCGCCAAAAATCATCAAGCGCGCCAGCTGTACCGGGGCCTGCAACTGGCCACTGGCGTGCAGCGCTTGCAGCACAGGCGTCCAGGCGGCTTCGTAGTCGTCCTTGATTTGTGTGATGGTCTGGCGCTGCTCGGCGTTCAGGGATCGCCATTCG
Organism: Comamonadaceae bacterium; assembly: GCA_027486495.1. Lineage (GTDB taxonomy): Bacteria > Pseudomonadota > Gammaproteobacteria > Burkholderiales > Burkholderiaceae_C > Limnohabitans_A. The sequence goes on from JAIXOZ010000072.1 coordinate 7,745, forward strand.
TACAGCATCACCGGGATGAAGTCGCTGTCAGGCCCCAGCAGCACATCGAACTGGTTGCGGATCAATGCGCGCAGCTGTTCGCGTGGGGGCAGGTCATGGGCCAGTGCAGCGCAGGCGGTCGTTTGCCTTTGGCTGGCCTGCTTCATGCCTTCGACCATCACCGCCAGCAACAGGTCTTGTTTGTTGCCGAAGTGATAAAACGGCGAGCCCGGCTGCATGCCCACCTGCGCTGCGATTTCGCGGGTGCTGGTGGCGTCGTAACCTTTGCGGTGAAACAGCTGCGCGGCAGCTGAGATCAAGGCTTGGCGCCGGTTGCCGTCGTCGCGTTCGCCCTCGGTTTTGCGGGGGCGGCCGCGAGTGCGTTTGGGCTCGGCCAGTTCGTTCATGCAGTCAGCGCCCCGCCAAACCCATGCTGCGCGAGATCACTTCTTTCATGATTTCGTTGGTGCCGCCATAAATGCGCTGCACGCGAGCGTCGGCGTAGGCGCGGGTGATGGGGTATTCCCACATGTAGCCGTAGCCGCCATGAAGTTGCACGCACTCGTCCATCACCTTGCATTGCAAATCCGAGCACCAGTACTTGGCCATGCTGGCCGTGGCGGTGTCGAGTTTGTCTTGCAGCAGCAGTTCAGAGCACTTGTCCACAAACACACGCGCCACCTGCACCTCGGTTTGCAGCTCGGCCAGGGTGTAACGGGTGTTTTGGTAGTTGCCCACGGCCTGGCCAAACACCTTGCGGTCTTTGACGTACTGCACCGTCCAGTCGATCGCCGCTTGGGCTGCCGCAATGCCGCCAATGGCAATCTGCAGGCGTTCCCAAGGCAGCTGCTCCATCAGGCAAATGAAGCCCTTGCCCTGCATGGCCGTGCCGCCCAGCAGCTGGTCGGCGCTGACCTTCACGTTGTCAAAAAACAGCTCGGAGGTGTCTTGCGCTTTGAGGCCCAGCTTCTTCAAACGCTTGCCTTTTTCAAAGCCGGGCATGCCGCGCTCGATGAGAAACAAGCTGGTGCCTTTGGCCCCAGCGGCCGGGTCGGTCTTGGCCACCAAAATCACCAAGTCGGCGTGCCAGCCGTTGGTGATGAATGTCTTGCTGCCGTTGATGAGGTAAGTGCCGTCAGGTTGCAGCATGGCGGTAGTTTTGACACCTTGCAAGTCCGAGCCCGCAGCCGGCTCGCTCATGGCAATCGCGCCCACCATCTCGCCGCTGGCCAGCTTGGGCAGGTACTTTTGCTTTTGTGCTTCGGTACCGTAATGCAGGATGTAAGGGGCTACGATCTCGCTGTGCAGGCCGTAGCCGATGCCGCTGAACCCGGCGCGAGACAGTTCCTCCATCTGCACCACCGAATACAGCTTGTCGGCATCCGAGCCGCCATAGGCCTCGGGCAGCGTCATGCACAAAAAGCCGTTGTCACCGGCTTTGTTCCACACGGCGCGGTCCACGAAGCCCTGCTCTTCCCAGGCGTCGTGGTGGGGGGCAATTTCCTTGTCCATGAAGCGGCGAAAGCTGTCGCGGAAGGCTTCGTGGTCGGCGGTAAAAAGAGTGCGTTCGATCATGCGTGTCTCCGTTCAAAGTCAGTGTGAAGGTCGCTCAGCGGGGCATGAGCTGGTAATAGTCAAATCCGGCGCTTTGTCCGCCCAGGCAATCGGCAAAGAAGTCCTCTACCTCGCGCCACATGGCCAGGCGGTTTCGCCATTTGCTGATGGCGTGCCCCTCGTTGGGGAACACCAAGTAGTTCACCGGATGGCCACGCTGGCGCAGCGCGTTGACCACATCGTCAGAATCTTGTCGCAGCACCCGGATGTCGTTGGCCCCGTGGATCACCAGCAGAGGTGCCTGGATTTGGTCCAGGTAGGACACAGGGGAGTTGCGCAGCATGTCGGCTCGCTCGTCGGGTTTGTTCACGTCGCCGTAGGCACGGGTGAAATAGTGCAGGTTGCGCCAGAAAGGTGGCCAGTTTTCCATCACACGGGGCCAGTTCGCCACGCCCACCACGTTCACGCCGCAGCGGTAGTTGTGTGGTTTCTGCGCCAGCTGCGCCAACACCGAGAAACCACCGAAGCTGCCACCGAGAACCGCCAGTCTCTTTGGATCGGCCACACCTTGGTCCACCGCCCACTGCACCGCTTCAGCAATGTCCTGTTGCACCCGCCCGTTGGTCTGCCGGTCTGCGGCCTCCAAGTGGGCGCGGCCATACCCGGACGACCCCCGAAAATTCACCTGCAGCACCGCATAACCCCGGTTGACCAGCAACTGGCGGGTGTTGTAAGAAGCGGGCAGCCAGTTGTCACGCGCCCAAGGCCCGCCGTGAATTTCTACCACCATGGGTGTCGCGCCCTTTACCCCGCGTGGGCGTATCAGGTAACCTGCAATCTTGCGCCCATCGCTGGCATTGAACTCGAATGGCACGGTGGGTGAAAGCACCTCTGCCAGCTCTTTGAACTGCGAATTGAGCCGCTGCACGCTGCCCGTTTGGCGGTCCCACAACAGCTCGGCCGTGTCAAAGTCGCTCTGGCTGCGCAGCAAAACCCGGCGGCCGTCGGCGCTGCCACTCCTGCGGACTATGGTGGTGGGCGGGGCCGTCAGCAGGCCTTGTTTCAAGGCCTGTGCCGCCACCGCTTGAACTTCTTGTCCGATGGTTGGATTCAGGTGGTGCACCTGCGGGTAGCCCGGCTCCACCACATAGCTCACCGGCCCACCATGGCGACCCTCAAACAGCACTTGCCCGATATCTACCCGCTCATGCTCGGCCAGTACACGCTGTTCACCATTGTCCAAGTTCATTTCGACCAGTGCCGTCTTGTCTCGGCCCAAGTTGGACAATGACCAGACGCGCCGTGCCGCCTTGTCTATGCGCAGCACCCAGAAAGAGTCAAAGCCGCCCACAGTTTGCAAGACGCGCCACTGCCCATCCGGCTGCAGCAATTCGACCACACTGTCCGAGCCGTCGGGCCTTGCGAGCTGGCGCACCCGCCCAGCGAGTTGGCCTTGGCTATCAATCAACCAGTTCAATACCAGACCGTTGTTGCGGGCCACTTCACGCAGCGTGCGGCTGCCCGCATCGGCTTCGTACAGATCGAACGAGGCGCGGTCGCGCTGGTTGCTGGCCACGAAAAACCGGGCACTGCCCTCGGGCCCCATGCCGACCACAAAGCTGCGAACACCTTGTGCAGGCGTCAAAACCCAAGGTGCCAGAGTGCTTTGATCGGCGTCCTGCACAAAAAGACGGGTGTTTTCGTCACCCTGATCGTCCTTGCTGAAGACGAAATGGCGGCTGTTGGGCAACCAGTTGTAATAACCACCACGGCGGCCTTGATTGCCTACGGGGTACGCCGTGAGCGGGGCGTTGGTCTTGACAGCACGCACGGCCAGGCCCGTGTCCAGCCCCACGGTCTGTGACCACAGCAAGTGCTCGCCGTTGGGCGACATCACAAATCCACCCGTGCGCTCGGTATTGGCGACAAAAGCACGCACCGGCAGCAGGGGCGCAAGCTGTCCGGCCTTCTGGGCCGCTTGGAGTTGCGGGTGTTGTGGTGCTACGGCACAGCCAGTCAACGCACCGGCCAGCACCAAAGCGCCCAGTCTGCACGCACTCCTGACCATCCATGGTGTTTTCTTCATCTTGGTCCTCCTTGACCCATTGGGGTGCGGCTGATCAGTCTGGTTCAAGCTGGGTTGATTCCAGCAGACTTGATGCCCCATCTATTTATGCCAAGCATTTGCTTGGCATAAAGTTTATACTCTTTGTCGCATCCCGCAAATACCGGGCAAACCCCTTGATGATCCCCAGGAGACAGCATGAGCGAAGCATTTGTTTATGACGCCATACGCACACCGCGTGGCAAAGGCAAAAAAGACGGCAGCCTGCACGAAGTCAAACCGATCAGCCTGCTCTCGGGCGTGCTGCGCGAGCTGCAAAGCCGCAACCAGTTCGACACCGCTGCAGTCGACGACGTGGTCATGGGCGTGGTCTCGCCCATTGGTGAACAGGGCTCGGTCATCCCCAAAGTGGCGGCATTGGCAGCGGGTTGGGACTGGCGCTGCTCGGGTGTGCAGCTCAACCGCTTTTGCGCCTCTGGCCTCGAGGCCGTCAACATGGCCGCCATGAAAGTGCGCAGCGGCTGGGAAGACTTGGTCGTGGCCGGTGGCTTGGAAAGCATGAGCCGGGTGCCGATTGGCGCGGACGGCGGCGCCTGGGCGCAAGACCCCGAAACCAACAGCGCCACGCTGTTTGTGCCGCAAGGCATTGGCGCCGACCTGATCGCCACCATGAGCGGTTTTACCCGCCACGATGTGGACGCCTTCGCGGTCGAATCGCAAAAGCGTGCCACGGCTGCGCGTGCGGCGGGCTACTTCGATGGCTCGGTCGTGCCGGTCAAAGACAAACTGGGTCAGGTCATTCTGGCGCAAGACGAATTTATCAAACCCAGCACCACGGTGGAAACACTGGGCGGCCTCAAAGCCTCGTTTGAGCAACTGGGCGCCATGGGTTTTGATGCGGTGGCCTTGCAGCGCTACCCGCAAGTCGAGCGCATCCACCATGTGCACCACGCGGGCAACTCATCCGGCATTGTGGACGGCGCAGCGGCGGTGTTGATCGGGTCAGAGGCTGCAGGCAAAACCCACGGCCTCACACCGCGTGCGCGCATCGTGTCGGTCGCCTTGTCGGGCGCTGACCCGACCATCATGCTCACAGGCCCCATGCCCGCTGCCCGCAAGGCGCTGGCCAAGGCGGGCCTGACGATTGACCAGATCGATTTGTTCGAGGTGAACGAAGCCTTTGCCGCCGTGCCCATGAAGTTCATGCAAGAGATGGGTGTGCCGCATGACAAGGTCAACGTCAACGGCGGCGCGATCGCCATGGGCCACCCGCTGGGGGCCACGGGCGCGATGATTTTGGGCATCTTGATCGACGAGCTGCACCGCCGCCAACTGCGCTACGGCTTGGCCACTTTGTGTGTGGGCGGCGGCATGGGCATCGCCACCATCGTTGAACGCGTTTGATCGGGGAAAGAGCACCATGAGCAACATCATTTTGAAAACACTGCGCTACGAACTGGCGGACGGCATCGCCACCATCACCTTTGACGAGCAGGGCTCGCCGGTCAACACCATGTGCCTGCAATGGCAAACCGATCTGGCTCAGGCGGCAGAGCAATTGCTCCAAGACAAGGCCAACATCCAGGGCGTCATCCTGGCCTCGGCCAAGTCCACCTTTTTTGCGGGGGCTGACCTCAAAGGCGTGATGCGCTCGACGCTGTCTGACGGCCCGCGCGTCTTTGCCGACATCGAAGGCATGAAGAAAAACTTTCGCACCATCGAGACCCTGGGCGTGCCCGTGGTCAGCTGCCTCAATGGCGCAGCGCTGGGGGGTGGCTGGGAAGTGGCATTGATTGGCCACCACCGCATCGCCACAGCCAACCCCAAAACGCAGTTTGGTCTGCCCGAAGTCACGCTGGGCCTGATTCCCGGCGCTGGAGGCATCACCAAAATGACGCGCCAGCTGGGCCTGTTGGCCGCACAGCCCTATGTGCTGGAAAGCAAACTCTTTGGGCCCGAAGAAGCCCAAAAATTGGGCTTCGTGCACGAGTTGGTGGCCAGCGACGACCAGCTGCGCCCCCGCGCTTTGGCCCACATCGCGGCAAGCCAAGGCCAGCCCGAAGCGGCCCAGCACCTCTGGGACCGCAAGGACTACAAAATGCCCGGCGGCACGCCGAGCAACCCCAAGATCGCGGGCATGCTGAGTGTGGCCCCGGCCGTGCTCAAGCAAAAAACGCGTGGCCTGTACCCCGCGCCCGAAGCAGCGCTGGCCGCCATGGTCGAAGGCGCGATGGTGGACTTTGACACCGCCATGCGCATCGAAAGCCGTTACCTCGCTGGCCTCATGACCAGCCAGGTGGCGCGCAACATGATCAACACCTTCTTCTTCAACATGAACAG
>JAIXOZ010000085.1 GCA_027486495.1 Comamonadaceae bacterium
GGCGGTGGCGTGACCGCCGGGATTGACTTCGGCCTGAAGTTGGTGGCCCTGCTCAAAAGCCGTGTTTATGCCGAGGCCGTGCAGCTGTATCTGGAGTACGACCCTCAGCCGCCTTTTAATGCCGGGTCGCCAGAAAAAGCACAACCCTTGGCCAGGCAGTTTCTCAAAGACATGTTTGCCGGAATGCGGGCCAATGCCTTCGAAACGGCCAAACGGGCCATGAAAAAATTGAACTCTTGAAAGTCAAGGTCTGATGACACACGTATCTGCGATGTTCACGCGACGGTGATCACCTGCTTGAAGTGCTCTGGCATGATTGAAGGATGACCTTATCGAGCCATTCCTCTGCGTCCTACCAAACCTTTGTAGCCGAAACCTACACCCCCAATATCGGGGCCACGCTACATGGTTTGGACTTGTCGCAGTCATTGAGCGAGTTGGCTCAAACTGAGCTGAAAGCGGCCTTGGCCCAGTTCGAGGTGATCTTTTTTCGGGATCAAGGCTCACCCCTGCTCAGCAGGTGGCCTTCACCCGCAGTTTTGGCCAAGTCAATGAAGTCAAAGCCTTCTTTCCCCGTGTGGAGAGCCAGCCCGAGATTGAAATTGTGGAAAGCACCGCCGAGCGCCCTGCTGCCAACAACAATTGGCATTCCGACATCACGTGGCAGGCCAATCCACCCATCGGCACCAGCCTGTATGCGCAAGTGATTCCGGCCGGCGGCGGCGACACCGTCTGGGCGAGCATGACCACCGCCTACGAAGCCTTGCCTGCCGACTTCAAGGCCTATCTGGAAACCCTGAACGCCATGCACACCTGGGAGGTCACCGGCTGGACCGAGTACCTGCTGCGCCAAGATGCCACGGGCGAGCAGCTGCAGGCTGCTCGCGCCAAATACCCCCCCGTGACGCACCCTGTGGTGCGTGTGCACCCCATCACGGGCAAAAAGATTTTGTACGTCAACCCCACCTTCACCACCCACATCCATGGCCTGCCACGCACACAAAGCGACGCATTGCTGGCGCAGTTGTTCGGGCTGATCACAGCACCCGAAGTGCAGGCTCGGTTTCGTTGGCAGCCCCACTCCTTGGCCGTGTGGGACAACCGTTCGACCCAGCACTACGCCGTGGCCGACTTTTATCCGCAGCACCGCAAACTGCACCGGGTCACGTTCACGGCCTATCAGGCTTTTTAAGCCAAAGCGTGTCAGGCCCCCTTGGGCGTCGATGCGCTATGACTTGTTTGCACGGTTGAATGGCTGGTGCGTACACGAAAAAATTAGCGCAGGTGAATAGATTTTTTTGACATGTACAAATAGAAAAACAGTCGTTTGTTTTTGATGGGAACGCTTCCAGAATCCAGTACGACCAATTTTTGATGTGCCTTTCTGAAGTGAGCCATGAAACCCCATCGCCTTTTCCGTCATCTGAGCGCTTTTGCTGCGTTGTTCTTGTCGGCTGTTTTGGTTCAAGCCCAATCCCCTGTCAGCCTGCTCAATGTCTCTTACGACCCCACCCGCGAGCTGTACGTCGAATTCAACAAGGCCTTTGCCGCCCACTGGAAAGCCAAAACCGGTCAAGACGTGAGCTTCAAGCAGTCGCATGGCGGCTCGGGCAAACAGGCCCGCTCCATCATCGATGGCCTGGAAGCCGACGTCGCCACGCTGGCGCTGGCTGGAGACACCGACGCCTTGCACAAAAACGGCAACCTGATTCCCAAAGATTGGCAAAAGCGCTTGCCGCACAACAGCTCGCCCTACACCTCGACCATCGTGCTGGTGGTGCGTGCGGGCAACCCCAAGGCTATCCGCGACTGGGACGACTTGGTCAAGCCCGGCATCAGCGTGATCACGCCCAACCCCAAAACATCGGGCGGTGCACGCTGGAACTACCTGGCCGCCTGGGAATTTGCCAAACGCAAATACGGCAACGAAGCCAAAGCCAAAGACTTTGTGGCCGCGCTCTACAAAAACGTGCCCGTGCTCGACACCGGGGCCCGTGGCTCGTCCATCACCTTTGCCCAGCGTGCGCAGGGTGACGTGTTCATCAGTTGGGAAAACGAAGCCAACCTGCTGGAAAAAGAATTTGGCAGCAAGATCGATGTGGTCTACCCGTCTATCAGCATCTTGGCCGAGCCCGCCGTGACCGTGGTTGACAAAAACGTGGACCGCAAAGGCACCCGCGCTGTGGCCCAGGCCTATCTGGAATACCTCTACACCGACGAAGGCCAGGACATTGCGGGCAAAAACTTCTACCGCCCGATCTCACCCAAGGCCCAAGCCAAATACGCCAAGCAGTTCCCCAAGCTCAACCTGTTCACCATTGAGCAGGCCTTTGGTGGCTGGGAAAAAGCCGATAAGGCCCACTTTGCGGACGGCGCCAGCTTTGACCAGATTTACACCAAGAAGTGATGGGCCTTGCGGCCAGAGCAGGGCGACTGTCACTGCCGCCATCTCGCAACATTTTTGTCACTGCACAGACTTGTCCGTGTTGGAAGCTTGAACTCGGCATTTGCCGATCAACACTCAAGCAAGGGGTACGCATGACGAACGACATTCAAAATGAAGCCGAACACGATGAACTGTTGGACGACGATTTTGTCAGTATTTCTCAGTGCCACGCTTTGGCTGCGCAGCACTTTTTGGAAGCGGCCAAGCAGCACGGTTTGGCCGCCGAAGCCTACGATGCCGGCAACTTGTACGAAACCCACCGCCGTGGCTACTTGGCTTACCGCAACCAATTGCTGGCCACCCAGTACGCTGAAATGGCTGCGATTGACGAGGACGATGAAGAGTTTGACGACGAGAACTCAGAAACCGACGGTCAGTAATCGACCCTGCGCCAAGGGCCAATGCGTCGGCTTTTCGGCTTGAGGAACTGCCCAAAGCCGCTGTGTGCCCTTGCACGCAGTGGCTTTTTTCTTGGATAACGCTCAAAAGAGGCCGCCTTTAGACAATTCTTGATGGCTAAAAATGGTGGAAATGGGTTTCTATAGCTTGGTATCCGTATAAGCAAACTACAAATGATTCGTTTGAGATTCAAGGGAAGGCTTACACAATCGCGCTCTTGCGTTTTATTTGCAACCGATTGGACTCCGCATGAAACAACTTGCCCGCATCGCCTGGGTCTCTGTCTTGACCTTGTCAGGTTTTGCAGCTCAGGCTCAAACCCTGCTCAACGCCTCGTACGACGTGGCCCGCGAGTTCTACAAAGACTACAACGTCGCTTTTGTGGCGCACTACAAAAAGACCACCGGCAAAGACATCAAGATTGACCAGGCGCACGGTGGATCCAGCGCGCAAGCGCGTGCGGTCAATGACGGTCTGGACGCCGATGTGGTGACGATGAACACCACTACCGATGTGGACTTTTTGGCGAGCACCGGCATCGTGGCCAAAGACTGGAACAAGCGCTTTGCCCACAACGCAGCGCCCACCACCTCGACCATGCTGTTCCTCACGCGCAACGGCAACCCCAAGAACATCAAGGACTGGGACGATCTGGTCAAGCCCGGCATCCAGGTGATCGTGGTCAACCCCAAGACCGGTGGCAACGGCCGCATGGCCTATTTGGCGGCTTGGGGCTACGCCAAGAAAAAGGGCGCGAGCGATGCACAGGCCGCCGAGTTCGTGGGCAAGCTCTACAAGAACGTGCCGGTGCTGGCCAAGGGCGGGCGCGATGCGACCACCATCTTCTTGCAGCGCAATATTGGCGATGTGCTGGTGACCTTTGAATCCGAAGTGGTGTCGGTGGACCGCGAATTTGGCGCGGGCAAGGTCGATGCGATTCACCCATCCATCAGCATCGTGGCCGAAAACCCGGTGGCGGTGGTGGAGCGCACCGTGGCCAAAAAAGGCACGGGCGCCGTGGCCAAGGCTTACTTGGATTACCTGTACTCGGAAGAGGCCCAAGAGATCGCGGCCAAGCACGCGCTGCGGCCACGTTCGCAGGCCGTGCTCAGAAAGCACGCCCAAACCTTCAAGCCTCTGCAGCTGTTCACGGTGGACGAAGTGTTCGGCTCTTTTGCCGAAGCGCAGCGGGTGCATTTCAACGACGGCGGCCAGTTCGACAAGATTTACACCGTCAAATAAGTTCCCGCCATGACCGCATTGCCCATCGCGGCACCTGCCAAACGGCGGGTGCCCGCCAGAGTGTTGCCCGGGTTCAACCTGACCCTCGGCTTCACCCTGTTTTACCTGTGCTTGATCGTGCTGATCCCGCTGTCGGCCCTGGTCTTCAAAACCTTCACCTTGAGCTGGGAGCAGTTCTGGGTGGCCGTGACCAGTCCGCGCGTCATGGCGTCTTACCGGTTGACCTTTGGTGCGTCGCTGATCGCCGCATGGGTCAATGTGGTTTTTGGCTTGCTGGTGGCCTGGGTGCTGGTGCGTTATGACTTCTTTGGCAAAAAGTTTGTCGATGCCTTGGTTGACTTGCCCTTTGCGCTGCCCACCGCGGTGGCGGGCATTTCGCTCACCGCGCTGCTGGCGGGCAATGGCTGGATTGGCCAATACCTGGAACCGCTGGGTATTCAGCTGGCCTTCAACCCCAACGGGGTGGTGATTGCGCTGATCTTCATTGGTTTGCCCTTTGTGGTGCGCACGGTGCAGCCGGTGCTGGAAGACACCGAAAAAGAACTCGAAGAAGCGGCCACTTGCCTGGGCGCCACACGGTGGCAGACTTTCAGCCGAGTCATTTTCCCGAGCATTGCGCCTGCGCTGCTGACCGGTTTTGCCATGGCTTTTGCGCGGGCCATTGGTGAGTACGGCTCGGTCATTTTCATTGCTGGCAACATGCCCATGGTGTCCGAGATCACGCCGCTGATCATCATTGGCAAGCTGGAGCAATACGACTACGCGGGTGCCACCGCTGTGGCCTTGGTGATGTTGGTCATCTCCTTCCTGTTGCTCTTGGTCATCAACGCTTTGCAAACCTGGCAACGCCGCCGTTCGGGCGCTTCGTCATGAGCCCAACCCTCACCACCAACAAAGTCCAGGCAGGCACCACCGAAGCCCGCTGGATTCGCCGCAGCCTGATTGGCCTGGCGCTGCTGTTCATGTTTTTGTTTCTGGTCTTGCCCTTGGCGGCGGTGTTCACCGAAGCCTTGCGCAAAGGTCTGGATGCTTATCTGGAGGCGCTCAAGGAGCCCGATGCCTGGTCAGCGATTCGCCTGACGTTGATCGTCGCGGCCGTGGCGGTGCCGCTCAATCTGGTGTTTGGCGTGGCGGCAGCCTGGGCCATTGCCAAGTACGAGTTCAAGGGCAAGTCGCTGTTGACCACGCTGGTGGACTTGCCGTTTTCGGTGTCGCCCGTGGTGGCGGGCATGGTCTATGTGCTGGTGTTTGGGGCCCATGGCTGGTTTGGCCCCTGGCTGCAAGCCAACGACATCAAGATCGTGTTTGCGGTGCCGGGCATCATCTTGGCCACCGTGTTTGTCACCTTTCCCTTCATTGCGCGCGAGTTGATTCCACTCATGCAAGCCCAAGGCAGCGAAGAAGAACAAGCGGCCATCGTGTTGGGTGCCACGGGGTGGCAAACCTTTTGGCGGGTGACTTTGCCCAACATCAAATGGGGTTTGTTGTACGGCGTCATCTTGTGCAACGCACGCGCCATGGGCGAGTTCGGTGCGGTGTCGGTGGTGTCGGGCCACATCCGGGGCCAGACCAACACCATGCCTTTGCATGTGGAGATCCTCTACAACGAATACCAGTCGGTGGCTGCTTTTGCGGTGGCCTCGTTGTTGGCTTTGTTGGCCCTGGTCACCCTGGCCATCAAGTCCTTCATTGAATGGCGTCACGCCCAAGAAATGCAAGCCTCGGCCAACACCCCGCCCGAGCAGCCAGCCCACTGACTTCACCTTGAAATAATGGTTTGAAACATGAGCATCGAAATCCGCAACGTTCACAAACAGTTTGGTGACTTCACCGCGCTGAACAACGTCAGCCTCGACATCGAGTCGGGCGAACTCGTCGCCTTGCTGGGGCCATCGGGTTGCGGCAAGACCACGCTGCTGCGGATCATCGCGGGGCTGGAGACGGCCGACCAGGGCACCATCGCCTTCAGCGGCGAAGACACCACGCATGTGCATGTGCGCGAGCGCCAAGTGGGTTTTGTCTTCCAACACTACGCGCTGTTTCGCCACATGACGGTGTTCGAGAACGTGGCCTTCGGACTGCGCGTCAAGCCGCGCAAAGAACGCCCCAGTGAGTCTGAAATCAAACGCAAAGTGCACGAACTTTTGGGTTTGGTGCAACTCGACTGGCTGGCCGATCGTTACCCATCGCAACTGTCGGGCGGTCAACGCCAACGCATTGCGCTCGCCCGCGCGCTGGCGGTCGAGCCCAAGGTGTTGTTGCTGGACGAGCCCTTTGGCGCCCTGGACGCCAAGGTGCGCAAGGAGCTGCGCCGCTGGTTGCGCCGCTTGCACGACGAGTTGCATGTGACCAGCATCTTTGTGACACACGACCAGGAAGAAGCCCTGGAAGTGGCCGACCGCGTGGTGTTGATGAACAAGGGCCACATCGAGCAAATTGGTTCGCCCCAACAAGTGTGGGACCACCCGGCCAGCCCTTTTGTGTACGGCTTTTTGGGCGATGTGAACCTGTTCCATGGCCGTGCGCACGAAGGCGAAATGCGCATCGGTGCCGACCAGCACGCCATCCGCCTCGAAAGCCCTGAGCACGGCCAGGTGCAAGACGCCAAGGCTTTTGCCTATGTGCGTCCACACGACCTGGATGTGACGCGTTACACAGAGGGCACCGCCCACACCGGCATCGTGGCCAAGCTGACCCGTGCCATCGTGGTGGGTCCTGTGGCACGGCTGGAGTTGGAGCCAGTGGAAGCGGGCATGTTTGGCAAGGATGCGGTCATCGAGGCGCAGCTGTCGGCATCGCATTACCACCAGCAAGACTTCAAAGAAGGGGAGACTTTGGTCTTGACGCCGCGCAAGGCACGGGTTTTTGTGGAAGCTTAAGCTTGGGGTGAGCCTGTTGGAGGGGGCTTATGGGTCGAGGGCTCAAGCGTCTTCGGGTAAGCTTTGTGGATGACTTTCAAGGACCAAGGCGCTCCAGAATTGAATTCAATGCTGGGCCCGTGGCGATGATGGCGGCTCACTTAACCCAATGCAGTCACCCAAAGATAGGAATCAAATGAGGCCTTTACTGTGGGCGATGGTTGACTTGGGCTGTGTAGGGTTTGGGGTAAGCTTTTTGGGGTAAGCTTTATTCAATGAATTCGTTGAATTTGCAATTTTCCCCAAGGAACGACCATGAGTGACCCTGCTGCTTTCGGATTTGGTCAATTTGTACCGGGATTTGATTTTTTGAAAAAGCTCACACAATCCGCAGCGCAGGCTCATCCTTCGACCGGCGCCATGCCTGGCATGGCCAGTTGGGTCACGCCCACATTGAGCATTGAAGAGATCGACAAACGCATCCAAGAGCTCAAGGCGGTGCAGTTCTGGCTTGACCAGAATGCCTCGGCGCTCAAAGCCTCGATCCAGGCGATGGAGGTGCAAAAGATGACTATGTCCACGCTGCAAAGCATGAACGTCAGCATGGCCGATCTGGCCAAAGCGTTCACGGCCAAGCCACCTTCGAGCCATTCACCCACCCGCGAAGCGGCAGAGCCTGAGACTGTTTCTGCGCCAAAGAGCTCGCTTTTTGCAGCCAAATCTGCGTCTCAAACTGCATCAGATGCGGCGTCGCAAGCTGCACCGCAAGAGTCGCAAGCGTCTATGCACAATGGCGCCAGCAACGCCGACCCAGATCCAGGTCCGGCGGCCGACGCGGCGACTCCGTCTGCTGTTGACCCCATGCAGTGGTGGAATGCATTGACGCAGCAGTTTCAGGCCATCGCCAGCACGGCCCTCAAAGATGTGGGGTCCCAGGCGATGACATCGGACGTGACCCAGCCAAAGCGCAAGGCCACTGGCAAGTCCAAGAAGGCTCCGGCACAAAAGGCCAAACCAGCACCGGCCAAAAGGCCTGCGTCCAAATCGGTCAAAAGCAGCGGCACAGCCAAGTCGGCCGCCTCCGCCACAGCTGCTCAAAGGCCGCCACGCAAAACCGCCCCTGTCTCGCCCATCACCCCATGAAAATTTTCCCCTTTGGCCATGCCACCCACCCCCAGTGGCGCATGGCTGCGGGCTTGGTGCTGGCCCAATTGCGGGCGCAGATGAGTCTGCCTGATTACGCCAACCAACCCCGTCTGGCGCTGCTCTACATCACCGACCACTACGCTTCCCAAGCCCAGGCGCTTTTGGCGCATCTGCGCGAAGAACTGCCGCTGGTGCGCGATTGGGCGGGCACAACCGGCGTGGGCATTGCCGTCAACAACGCCGAATACTTTGATGAACCGGCCATGGCGGTGATGCTGTGTGACCTGCCGCCTGAACATTACCGGGTGTTTTCCGGCGCAGCGCCTTTGCCGGCCAGCTGGGCTGCCGATGCGGCGCTCGTTCATGCGGACCCGACCACTCCCGACTTGGCCGAACTGGTGGTTGAGATGGCAGCGCGCACACAACAAGGCTACTTATTTGGAGGCCTCACCTCAAGCCGCACACGCAGCGTCCAGTTTGCACTCAGTGGCGGCGATACGGCGCATGGCGGGGTGCTGGACGGCGGTTTGAGCGGTGTGGCCTTTGGGCCCGTGGTGGGTTTGTTGTCCCGAGTGACACAAGGCTGTTACCCCATTACGCCCGAAAGGGAGATCACAAAGGCCGATCAGCATCTGGCGCTTCAATTGGACGGTCAACCTGCCTTGGACGTGATGTTGGCCGATCTGGACATCAGCCTGAGCGAGCCGCAAAAAGCCATTGCTGCAGTGCGCTCCACCTTGGTGGGTCTGAGCCCCGCCGGGCAATCGGGCGTGGGCCGCACCGGCCATTTGGGCAGCGATGTGCGCGTGCGCCACATCATTGGCTTGGACCCTTCGCGCCAAGGCGTGGCCATTGCCGAGCACTTGCAACCGGGCATGCGCCTGAGTTTTGTGCGCCGCGATGTGCAGGCTGCCCGTGCCGATTTGGTGCGCGTGTGCGCCGAAATCCGCGAAGAGCTCGAGCCTGAAACGCTGTCCATCGAAGCCATCAACGCCTTAAGTGATGACCCAGTACCCACAGCGCCACAGCCTGGCAAGCGCATCGCGGGCGCGGTTTACGTCAGCTGCACGGGTCGGGGTGGCCCCCACTTTGGCGGCCCCAGCGCCGAGATGCAAATCATCCGCCACGCCCTGGGCGATGTGCCGCTGGTGGGTTTTTTTGCCGCGGGCGAAATTGCCCGCAATCAGTTGTACGGCTACACCGGGGTGCTCACGGTGTTCACGACCGATTGATCACACCCCGCGTGCGCGTTCGCTCTTGAACTGCGCCCGGAATGCGCTGAATTGCCCCGCGTCCAGCGACTCGCGCACTTCGCGCATCAGGTTCAGGTAGTAGTGCAGGTTGTGGATGGTGGTCAGCATGGGGCCGAGCATTTCGCCGCAGCGGTCCAGGTGGTGCATGTA
>JAIXOZ010000080.1 GCA_027486495.1 Comamonadaceae bacterium
CTCCCACAAAGCCAAGAGCTGCTCCCCTGTAGGAGCCGCGCCCTGCGCGCGATGGGGCTTGCGCCCCACCAACCAATCGCGCACGGGGTGCCGCTCCCACAAAGCCAAGAGCTGCTCCTACAAAACCAAGAGCTGCTCCCCTGTAGGAGCCGCGCCCTGCGCGCGATAGAGCCTTTGGTCCACCGGTAAATCGCGCACGGGGTGCTGCTCCTACAAAGGCAGGTGCTACTCCCCCCGCAAAGTCAGGTGCGGCAAGTGCATGGTTCAAGCAGTACCGATGGACCACTCTTCCACGGCCAGGCCGGGTACGCGGTGAAATTCGCGCGCGTTGTTGGTGATCAACACGCTGTCCTCAGCCAATGCGTGTGCTGCGATCATCAAATCCATGCCGCCGATCGGCTTGCCAGTGCGCTTAAGAGCAGCTCGGATCTGCGCGTAATGGTGTGTGGCTGACAAGGGCCAGGGGCGCACATCGAATCCAACCAGCCAGGCCTCAACCGCTGAGTGAAACTTAGGCACACCCAGTTTGCTGGCACCAAAACGCAATTCGGCCGCAACAATGGCAGACAGCCACAATTTTTCACGGTCCAAGGTTGCAAATCGCTCGATCACGCTTTCAGGATGCCGCCGAAGGATGTAGCTGCAAATGTTGGTGTCGAGTGTGCGCAGCATTCGAACACCTTAAGACCAATCGCGCTCTTGCGCAGGTGCATCGTTGCGGTCAGCCAAAAAATCGGCGGGTAAAGGTTCGTTGCTGGCATAAAACTCCTGCAACCACCGGCCCAGTTCTTTGTCTTGAGGCACCTCGGGGTGCAGCCAAATGTCGTTGCCGATCTGTTCCAGCCGGACCTCTTGCGCCTGTAAACGCAACTTGGCTGGCCAACGCAGGGCCTGGCTGCGACCGCTCTTAAATACCCGCGCAAAGATTGGCATGTAGCCTCCAATGTCATATCAGTGAGTAATATTACACATCATTGCAAGAAATGTCAGATTCTGTCCCCCATTTGTAGCCGCGCCCAGCGCGCGATAGGGCCTTTGGTACGCCAGCAAATCGCGCACGGGGTGCTGCTCCCACGAAGGCAGGTGCTGGTCCCCTGTAGGAGCCGCGCCCTGCGCGCTAAGGGGGTTGTGGTTCACCAGCCAATCGCGCACGGGTGCTGCTCCTACAAAGACAAGTGCTGCTCCCCTGTGGGAGCCGCGCCCTGCGCGCGATAGGGCCTGCGCCCCATCAGCCAATCGCGCACGGGGTGCTGCTCCTACAAAGACAAGTGCTGCCCCCCTGTAGGAGCCGCGCCCCGCGCGCGATGAACGCGGTGACGCCCCTTATGACACCTCCCCGCCTCCGCATAGTCCGCTCGGGCTAGTCGATAACCCTCAAAACCAGCAAAGCTGTAAAAAACAATAACCACAATTGAGAAATGACATCAGAACAGAAATGAAGGTTGACCATTTCGGTGATGGGCGTCATGTGTACCGCAAAGCTCAGGCTGAGCGGACCTGAAAATTTTTCAACTCTTTCTTCGAGGTATTTATGAACATGAAGATGATTGCAGCCGCTTGCGTGGCTTTTTGCAGCGCCAGCGCCTTTGCTGCCGTGACACCCTCTTGCAATACAACCGCTGCAGCTGCTGACGGCGTGACTTTGCTCAAGACCTGCTCACCAGAAATCACTTTCTACGGTGCAGGCGCTTCCGCCATGACCGGTGGTATCAAAGCCACTTTGACGACTGACACAGTTGTTTTCGACAAAACCAAGCCATTTGTTACCATCAACTTGTCAGGCAACAGCAACGCTTATGCTTACTACGGCTACGGCGCTGCAGGCAAAAGCTGGGCTGGCAAACGCGTGGCCGTGATCATCAACAGCACCAACGGCTCCATGGCCGGTGTGAACCAGTTGTTGACAGGTCTCAAGTCGGGTTCTGTTGAAGGCGGTATCGACCAGCAAGAATACAAAACCATCCAGTTGCACACTGCTGCTGCCCAAAAGGCCGGTACAGCCATGCCTGATGCTGATGTGACTGTGACCACTGCTTCGGCTTTGGCACCTGTGGTGACTTTGGCTGCTACACGTATTGCCGACATGAAGACTGCATGGGGCGTGGACAAGCAGAAAGTCGCTCACATGGCTTTCTCGGACGTCCGTCCTTCCGAAGCCACGCCTGGCCAAATCGCCAAGTGGGACCCCAAGTCTTTCCCATCTGAAACCATCGCCATGCAAGGTTTCGGCGTGTTGGTGAACACCAATATGTACAAAGCTTTGCAAGCCCGTGACATCGCTGCTGGCCGCATGGCCGCTGCTTGCCAAGATGATGTGTCGACCGTTGCTTGCCAGCCCAACATCTTCACTGCTGACTACACTGCTTTGATGACCGGTAAGGTGGCTGCTGCTGCTGATCTGGGTTTGACCGGTACCCTGACATTGCATCGCCGCCCAGCCTCTTCGGGCACCCAAGCTGTGACCCAGATCCGCTTTGCTGGCCAAACCAACTTTGTGGGCAAGGCGCCTATCAATGGTTTGACAACGGCTTTGTCTATTGCTGCTTTCAACATGGCTGGTGCTGAAACCACCAATGCTGGTGTGACTGATGGCGTGTTGGTCAAGACCCACTCAGGTACCAGCAACCTCATCTCCGCCATACGCGGTGACACTACCGCTGGCAATCTGTCGATCGGTGTCGTTTCTTTGGACAACGATCCCACCAAGTTTGGTGCCAGCCGCGCTGCTCAAACCGCTTTCTTTGTCAAGTTGGATGGCGTGAGCCCTGACTTCAAAGGTGACGGCACACTGGACGGCAAGTACCGCACGGCCTTGCAAAACGGTTACAGCTTCGCTTACGAGTTCCAGACTCTGAAGTCGGCCAAACTGGCAGGTGACTACTCGGGCATTTACAGCGCCATCGTGGGTGGTCTGAAAGACCCAGCGGCCAACCTGACCGGTATCGCTTATATCGGCGGTGCAACCAATTCCACCTCATGGACCCGTGGCGGAAACAACAACTTCCCAATCAATAAGTATTGATTCGAAGTGTGAGTTTGGCCTGTGCAAATCAGGCCAGTGTTTCAAAAACAGCCCTTCGGGGCTGTTTTTCATAGTGGATATTTTGTTGTTATTGAAGAAATTAGTGTTTTTGTCAAATGATTGCCACAGTGAGAGTGTCCAATATCCGCATGGCAACACAACCAGCTCTCATTAGAATTTTTATGCTCAGGGAATTTCGTCAATTTGACCTGTGGATCGTGTTGGTTTTGGCCTTGATTCTGGGTTTGGGCAGTCCTGCGGGTGCACAAGCGCAGCCGCGCTTTGACATCCTCGAATACGAGGTGCTGGGCAATAGTTTGTTGCCTGATTTGGCCATCGAACAAGCTGTGACGCCCTATTTGGGCGAAGGCCGCGCCCTGGGTGATGTGGACGCCGCCCGTGCAGCCCTGTTGCAGCGTTACCAAGACGCCGGCTACTTGTCGGTGCAGGTGCTGATTCCCGAGCAAAAGGTGGACGGCGGTGTGGTTCGCTTGCAAGTGGTGGAAGCGCCTGTGGGCGATATGCGTGTGCTGGGTGCCCAGTTCAACGCACCCAGCCGCATCGCGGCCGAGCTGCCTGCGGCCAAGGTGGGCAGCGTGCCCAATTTTGTGCAACTGCAAACCCAGTTGGCCGAGATCAACCGTCGTGCTGATGTGAAGGTTTCGCCAGTGCTGAAAGCCGGGCGCGAGCCGGGCACGGTGGATGTGCAACTGGATGTGGACGACCAGTTGGCCATGCACGGCAGTGTTGAAGTGAACAACCGTCAGAGCCTGAACACCTTGCCCACGCGCTTGGCAGCGGCATTGCGTTACGACGATTTGTGGGCCCGTGGGCACAGTGTGGGCCTGAATTTGCAAACCACCCCAGAAGACACGCGCCAGATGCGCAGCGTGTCGGCCAATTACAGCTGGCCCACCGGCCCACAGGGCGAGGCTTTCAGCGCCTATGTGGCCAGCTCGCGCAGCAACATGAATGTGCGCATCACCCAAGGCGATATGGGCGTGGTGGGCAACACCGACATTGTGGGTTTGCGCTACAGCCTGCCGCTGAGCAGCCCAGCGGGTGTGATGCAAACCGCATCGTTCAGCCTGGACCACCGCCAGATGCGCGGCAGCACCCAACTGCTGGGGACCGAATCGGCCCAGGTGCCTCTCACCTATGTGCCGCTGGGCCTGTCTTACCGTTGGGTGGGTTTGCAGCACGAGCCGCAGCCCATGGTGGTGGACGTGAGCAGTTTGCTGGGCGCGCGCGGCGTGCTGGGCAACAGCGACGAAGCTTTTAACGCCAAGCGCGCAGGTGCATCGGCCAGCTTTGCGGCACTGCGCTGGGGCTGGCAGTGGAGCAAGGCCCTGGGCAAATCGGCCCTGGCCACCAAGTGGAATGGCCAGCTGGCCACCGGCCCGCTGATGAGCGGCGAGCAGTTTTTTGCAGGTGGTGTGGATTCGGTGCGCGGCTACCTGGAAAACGAACGTGTGGGTGACCAAGGCACCAGCCTGTCTGTAGAGTGGACCAGCCCCTGGACGCGCGAAACAATCGCCGGCAGCGCTTGGCGCTGGCAGGCCCTGGGCTTCACCGAGGCGAGCTGGTTGCAGACCTTGCAACCTGCATTGGGCCAATGGGCACAAACCGGTTTGTGGGGCATGGGTGCTGGCATGCGCATGCAGGGGCCGCGCGGCATGGGCCTGAGCCTGGACGCGGCGCAAGCTCTGCGCGATGGCGATGCAGCAGGGGGCGGTACGCGCCGTGGTCAGCGGCGTTTGCATGCCCGCATGTTGTTGGAGTATTGAGCGATGTCCCGTTTGGTCTTGTCCCGTTTTGCCGTACCCCATTTCGCCGCGCCACAGTTGGTTTTGCGCCCCACCGTCTTGGCTTTGCTGGCTGCTGGGTGTTTGTCTGCATCCCTGGTGCATGCGCAGACTTTGCCTGCGGGCACTTTGCCGGTGCCAGCGGCCACTTGGCTGCAAAAGGGCCAACGGCCCGACTATGTGGTCAACGGCCAAGCCGCGCAGATCAACCTCAAGGGCCCGGCCACGGTACTCAACTGGAACAGCCTGGACGTGGGCAAAGACGCCCGCTTGACCTTCAACATGGTCAACAACACCGACAGGGTGTTGAACCAAGTGACCGGCGGTGCGATCAACAACCGCACCACCATCGACGGCATGCTCAAGTCCAACGGGCAGGTCTACATTTATAACCCCAATGGCATCGTGTTCAGCAAAACCGCCACGGTGGATGTGAACGCTCTGGTGGCCAGCAGCTTGAAGATCGAGGACCAGCGCTTCATGGACGGTTTGTTGTCGCCATCGGTGCAAGCGCAAATGCAAGCCGATAGCACATTGGGCCGTTTGCCGGGTGCGGTGGTGGTGCAGGGTGACAAAGAAGGCGGTGTGTTGCAGCAAGCGGCCATCACAGCGGCCAAAAATGGTTTCATTTTGTTGGCGGCGCCCACCGTCAGCAATGCAGGCAAGCTGACCGCGCCCGACGGCCAGGTGGCCTTGGCAGCGGGCACGCGGGTGTTTTTGGCGGCGCCCAGCAGCGCGGCCATGCGTGGCTTGTTGTTGGAGGTGGGCAGCCAAGACCTGGCCGCAATGGCCGGGCAACAAGATTTCAAACCCGCAGCCAGCAACGAGGCCTTGGGCCGCGTGGATGTGCAGCATGGCAACGCCACGATGGTGGGCCGCATGGTGAACCAGCTGGGCTTGGTGTCGGCCTCCACCTCGGTCAGTTTGAACGGGTCGATTTATTTGAAGGCGCAAGACAATGCCGTCAAACAAAGCGCCGGATCTCCTGCCACTGCCCGTGTGGGTGGTGAACTGTTGTTGGGCGCGGGCAGCCAGAACCTGATCACGCCCGATGTAAAAAAGAAAGACGAGAAAGTAGAGGCCACCGCCACCAAGGGCGCTGGCTACAAGGTGTCTGAGGTGCAGCTGGCCGGGCAAAGCATTGTGCTCGAATCGGGCAGCTTGGTGCGAGCAGCCGGGGGCAATGTCAGCGTGTTGGCCAAAGACAATCCGGCGTCGAGCGCATCGGTGACCAATGCCAGCCGTGTGGTGTTGAAGCCGGGCAGCGAGATCAATGTGTCGGGCAGCGCCGGTGTGCAAAAGGCGATGGAAAGCAACGTCATCACCGCCGAACTGCGTGGTGGTGAGTTGGCCGACAACTTGTTGTTGCGTGATTCGAGCTTGCGCGGGCAAAGCGTGCAACTGGACCTGCGCAAAGCCAGCACGGTTGCATTGGCCAATGTGCAAGGTTATGTGAACCAACAAGCGGTCACGGTGGGTGAGTTCACGGCCACTGGCGGTACGGTGAACATCAGCGCTGAGGGGCAAGTGCAGCTTCAAGCAGGCAGCCAGGTGAATGTGTCGGGCGGCTCGCTCGACTACCAAGCAGGCCATGTGAACACCACCAAGCTGAGCTTGGGCGGCAAGCTGTACGACTTTGAGACCGCACCGGTCAATTTGGCTTACACCGGCTTGGTGAATCTGGACAACAGCTCCAGTAATTTTGAGGCGGGCTACCGCCAGGGCATGAACGCAGGCAGCGTGTCGATCACCGCGCCACAGTTTGCACTGGAGGGCACTTTGAAAGGCCATGTGTCGCCAGGCTTGAAGCAACGCAATTTGGCTGCCAGCGATGCGCCCAAGGGCGCTGCTTTGACGCTGGGCGTGATGGATGTTGCCGGGCGCGATGACCGTCAGTTTTTGCTGAACAAGGCCGATGGGATGAATGGCCTGGACGTGCAGGGCTTGGCCAAGGACCAAGGCTTTCGCAGCTTCAACCTGAGTCTTCAAGGGCCAGTCGCGGTGCTGGCCGATTTGAACTTGCCCGCCATGACACAAATCAGGGTGAGCACTCCGGGAGAAGTGGAGTGGGCGGGCTCGGTCAGCTCGGCGGGTGGTTCGGTGGCGGCATCGGGTTTTCGTGTGAATGTCGCATCAGACGTGCGTTTTGATTTGGCGGGGCGCTGGGTCAACGACGCGGCTGGGGTCGCGCAAGGCGGCGGCCTGAGCGCTGAATTGCCGGCCTATGCCATCAAGGGCGGCAGTTTGGCTTTGAGTGGCAATCGCGTGAGCCTGGGCGACAAGGTGGCGGTGGATGTGTCGGGTGGCGCCTGGATGGGCACCAACGGCAAAGTGACGGCGGGCGATGCGGGCAGCATCAGCCTGACTTCACGGTCGGGCTTGAACACGCTGGACACGGCGTTGAGTTTGGGTGACGGCATTGATCTCGCAGGCTATGGCCTCAAATCTGGCGGCAGGTTGACTTTGGCCGCTCGCAACGTTTGGGTGGGGCTGAAAGGTGAGGCTGCCCAAAGTGCCCAGGCAGCGGGAGACCTGGTGCTGAGCCCTGAATTTCTCAAGCAAGGCGGTTTTGCGGCGCTGAGTTTGACCGCCAACGGCAATCTGCAAGTGATGCCGGGCACGCAACTGGCCCTGAGCCCTGAGCAATGGCAGTTGCCGATGGACGCGGTGCAAAAAACATCTTCGGCCATGGGCGATGTGGCCAGCGTGGCGCAGCAGCCTTTGGCGGGTGCCAGTGGTGTGGCTGTGCGGCAGGGCAGCAGCTTGAGCCTGCGGGCCAGCAGCACCAACTTGAGCGAAGCCGAGCAGGCTTTGGGCCGTGTGCATGTGGACGCAGGCGCGCTGCTGGCGCTGGACCCGGGTGCCGATGCCAGCAAGCCTTCGGTGTTGAATCTGTCGGCCAGCAATGGGGTGACGGTGGACGGGCGCTTGCAAGTGCCGGCCGGCCAGGTCAATGTGTCTCTGGACGCGAGTTTGTTGCCCAGCCAAATTCATGTCTCGAAGGACGCCAGCATCGACGTGTCAGGAACCGCTGCCCGTGTTTGGGTGGATGGCACAGGCTTGGCCACGGGTGAAGTTCTGGATGGCGGCACCATCCGAATCAACGGCAACACGGGTGCGGTGCGCTTGGATGCGGGTTCGGTGTTGGCTGTGAATGGCGGCCAGACCGATCGCACAGTGCAGTTCAAGAGCCTGGGTGTGTTGACCGATCCCCGAGTGGTTCACAGCAATGCGGGTACGGTGGACATTCGCAGCAGTCAGGGGATTTGGCTGGGCAGCACACTGCAAGGCATTGCGGGTGGCACGGCGCAAGGCGCTGGCCTGAATGTGACCTTGGACAGCCCCACACCGCTTGCTCAAGGGGAGCCGGATCGGGTGGTCCAACTGGTTAATCAGTTGACTGGCGGCATGCCCGACGATTTGAACGGCAAGGCTTATGTGCCCGTGGCTGCTTTGGCCGCAGCAGGCGTGAGCCGCTTGGCTGTGAAAAGCCAAAACCAGATCGCGCTGGGAGATGGATTGGACCTGGCCTTGGCGTCTTCGCTGACCCTGGATGC
>JAIXOZ010000151.1 GCA_027486495.1 Comamonadaceae bacterium
ATGTGCTGTCAACTTGTCCGTGATCACCCTGATGCCAAGTCCATTCAAAATTTGTATGATGACCTGATCAATTCACATCAGGACACATCCCATGCAACGCAGAAACTGGATCATGGTGGCGACCGCCTTGGCCATGGCCACGCCTTTTTGGACATCATCGGCGCTAGCGCAAGCCTGGCCCGCACGCCCGATCAAGCTGGTGGTGCCTTTTCCGCCAGGCGGTCTGATCGACAACATGGCCCGCTTGGTCGCGCCCAAGCTGGCGCTGGAGTTGGGGCAGCCCGTCGTCATCGACAACAAGCCCGGCGCAGGAGGCAACCTGGGTGCGGCCGAGGCCGCGCGTGCAGCGGCCGATGGCTACACCTTGCTCATGGCGTCGCCCCCGCTGACCATCAGCCCAGCGCTTTACAGCAAGCTGCCTTACAAGCCCGAGCAAATTGCCCCATTGGCCTTGCTGGGCCGCGTGCCCAACGTGCTGATGGTCAACCCAGCTTCGGGCATCAACACCTTGGCTGAATTGACCGCGCTGGCCAAGTCCAAACCGGGCCAACTCAATTACGCGTCCAACGGGCAGGGCACTTCGCTGCACCTGAGTGCCGAGCTGTACAAAAGCCAGTCGGGCGCTTTTGTCACGCACATCCCTTACCGGGGCGCAGCAGCGGGCCTGACGGGTCTGATGGCTGGCGAAGTGAACATGATGTTTGACAACCTGCCCTCGGCCTTGGGCCTCATCAACGGCGGCAAGCTCAAGGCCTTGGCCGTGACCACGCCCCAGCGCAGCAGCGCGTTGCCGGGTGTGCCCACCATGGAAGAGGCGGGCATGAAGGGTTACCAGGTGTTTGCCTGGTTTGGCGTGGCTGCCCCTGCGGGCTTGCCTGCGCCGGTTGCACAAAAACTGGAACAAGCGCTGGAGCGTGTGGCCAGCCAGCCCGAAGTGAAAGCCGCCATGCTCAAAGCCGGCGCTGAGCCAGCCTGGGCCAACGCGCAAGGCTTGGCCAGTTTCATGCAAGCCGATATGGCGCAATGGAAAAAAGTGGCGGCATTCGCCAAAATCACACTGGATTGAGGAGCCAAAACATGAGCACAGTTGGATTGATTGGTTTGGGAGCCATGGGTTCTGGCATGGCGGCATCGCTGCGCCGCGCCGGGCACAGCGTGCAGGTGTTTGATGTGCGGCGCGAGGTGGCTGAGGCCTTCACGAACGCAGGGGGCACAGCACACGATTCGCTGGCCTCTTTGGGCGCTGCTTGCGATGTGGTCGTGTCGGTGGTGGTCAATGCTGCCCAGACCGAAGCCGTGTTGTTTGGTGATGGCACCACGCCCGGTTGCGCCGCCAGCATGAAGCCCGGCAGCGTGTTTGTGATGTGCTCCACCGTGGACCCGAATTGGTCGGTGGCTTTGGAAGCGCGCCTGGAGGCCATGGGCCTGCGTTATGTGGATGCGCCCATCTCGGGTGGTGCCGCCAAAGCAGCATCTGGCCAAATGACGATGATGACCGCAGGCAAGCCCGAGGCTTATGCCGTGGCCGAGCCGTTCTTGAATGACATGGCCGCCAAGGTTTACAAGTTGGGCGACAGCGCAGGCGCGGGCAGCAAGGTCAAGATCATCAACCAGCTGCTGGCGGGCGTGCACATTGCTGCGGCGGCAGAAGCCATGGCACTGGGCTTGCGCGAAGGCGTGGACGCAGAGGCGCTTTATGAAGTGATCACGAACAGCGCAGGCAACAGCTGGATGTTTGAAAACCGCATGGCCCATGTGCTGGCCAACGACTACACGCCGCTGTCGGCCGTGGACATTTTTGTGAAGGATCTGGGCATCGTGCTGGACATGGCGCGGGCCAGCAAGTTCCCGTTGCCGCTGTCGAGCACCGCGCACCAGATGTTCATGCAGGCCAGCACGGCGGGCTTTGCCAAGGAAGACGACAGCGCGGTGATCAAGATTTTTCCGGGCATCGAGTTGCCGAAGGGCAAAGCATGAGCAAGCTGAAACTCGGATGCATTGCGGACGACTTCACCGGCGCGACCGACCTGGCCAACAACCTGGTGCGCTCGGGCATGCGGGTGGTGCAGACGATTGGCGTGCCTGCAGCACCGCTGGCGGCGGACGTGGACGCGGTGGTTGTAGCGCTCAAGTCGCGGACCATCCCAGCGGCCGAGGCGATGGCGCAATCGCTGGACGCTTTGAAGTGGTTGCAGGCACAAGGCGCAGAGCAGATCTATTTCAAATACTGCTCCACCTTTGACAGCACGCCCGAAGGCAACATCGGCCCGGTGACCGAGGCGTTGATGGACGCGTTGAAGACCGACTTCACCATCGCCACCCCAGCCTTTCCGGACAACGGCCGCACCGTGTTCAAGGGCTACCTGTTCGCGGGCAATGTCTTGCTCAACGAGTCGGGCATGCAAAACCACCCGCTCACGCCGATGACCGACGCGAACCTGGTGCGCGTCATGCAAGCACAAACGAAGCGCAAGGTGGGCCTGATCGATTACAAAATCGTCGCCCTTGGCGAATCGGCCATTCGCGAGCGCATCGCCGCTCTGCGCGCTGAAGGTGTGGGTGTGGCCGTGGTGGATGCGACCAGCAACGACGACCTGCACCTGCTCGGGCCTGCTTTGAAAGACATGCCACTCGTCACCGCGGGTTCGGGCGTGGCCATTGGCCTGCCTGCCAACTTTGGCCTCAAGCCTTCACTGCAGGCCAGCCTCTTGCCTGCGGCCCGTGGCTTGCAAGCGGTGGTGTCGGGCAGCTGCTCGTTGGCGACCAACGCGCAAGTGGCGCATTTCAAAGCCACCGGCCGACCTGCGATGGCGATCAACCCGGCGGCGCTGATGCACGGCCAAAGCGATGCCGTGGTGCAGCAGGTGCTGGCCTGGGCCGCACCGCTCTTGAAAGACGGCCCCGTGCTGGTCTTTTCGACCGCTGAGCCCGACGCTGTCAAAGCCGTGCAGGCTCAGCTGGGCGTCGCCGAGGCGGGCGCTTTGGTCGAACATGCACTGGCCGCTGTGGCCCGTGGTCTGGTGGGTCTGGGCGTGCAGCAACTGGTGGTGGCCGGGGGCGAAACCTCGGGCGCTTGTGTGCAGGCGCTGGGCATTGCGCAGCTGCAGATCGGGCCGCAGATCGACCCCGGTGTGCCGTGGTGCCATGCGCCTTCAAGCAGCGGCGGTGTGCACATCACCCTCAAGTCGGGCAACTTTGGCACCGAGGATTTCTTCACCAAAGCCTTTACAGTGTTGGCATGAGCATCACCGAAAGCCAAGCCCGCGAAGAAATTTGCCGCGTCGGTCGCAGCCTGTTTGAGCGCGGCTATGTTCACGCCACGGCGGGCAACATCAGCGTGCGGCTGGATGACGGCTTTTTGATCACGCCGACCGATGCGTGTTTGGGTTTTCTCAATCCGGCAGGCTTGGCCAAACTCGACCTGCAAGGCCAACAAGTCAGTGGCGACAAGGGCAGCAAAACCATCGCCTTGCACCGCCAGATTTACGCCGCCGCATGTGAGAGCGATGCCAACACGCGATGCGTGATCCATACCCACAGCAGCCACTGCGTGGCCCTCAGCCTGAATGCCACCGGCCCCGAGCTGCTGCCCCCCATCACCCCTTACTTTGTGATGAAGGTCGGTCATGTACCGATCGTGCCGTACCACCGTCCGGGCAGCCCGGATGCAGCCCAAACAGCGGCCATGCTGATACGCCAATATGCTGCTCAAGGTTCACCGATTCGCGCTCTGATGCTCACGCGTCTGGGCCCCAATGTCTGGCACGACAGCCCTGCTGCTGCCATGGCCACACTCGAAGAGCTGGAAGAAACCGCACGGCTCATGCAGTTGCAACCCCACACGCCCCCCCTGCACGCCAACGACCTGAACGAACTGCGACAGGCTTTCGGCGCCCGTTGGTAAACCTCGAAAGAACACCATGCCCCGTTTTGCTGCCAATCTCTCCATGATGTACCCCGATCTGCCGTTTCTGGACCGCTTTGAAGCGGCGGCCAAAGACGGGTTCAAGGCCGTGGAGTATTTGTTCCCCTATGCCTTTCCCGCCCAAGAGTTGGCCGCACGTTTAAAGGCCAATGGTTTGCAGCAGGTTTTGTTCAACATGCCGCCCGGTGGCACCGACACCGACAGCTTTGCCAAGTCTTGGGAAACAGGCAGTCGCGGCACAGCCAGCGTTCCCGGACGAGAAGCCGAGTTCCGCACCGGTTTTGCGCAAGCCTTGATCTATGCCGAAGCACTGAACTGCCCGCGCATTCACGCCATGGTGGGCCTGCGCAGTGAAGGCGCGAGTGCCGAAGCCGCAGATGCCACGCTGGTGAGCAACCTGCAATGGGCCGCCCTTGAGGCGGCCAAGGCTGGGCGTGACGTGCTGGTCGAGCCGATCAACACACGCAGCGTGCCGGGCTTTCACCTCAACCGCCAGGACCATGCCCACCGCATCGTGCAGGCCGTGGGCGCAGCCAACGTGAAGGTGCAGATGGACCTGTTCCATTGTCAAATCGTCGAGGGCGACCTGAGCAGCAAGATGGCCCAGTACCTGCCGACTGGCCGCGTGGGTCACTTCCAGATCGCCGAAGTGCCGCACCGCCACGAGCCGGGCACTGGCGAGGTGAATTGGACGCACATCTTTCAGGTCATCGACAAAGTGTCTGCCGATTGCGGCTGGGACGGCTGGATTGGCTGCGAGTACAACCCGGCTGACGCCACCCCAGGTGGTACCTCGCGCGGGCTGAGCTGGGCTCGTCCTTATTTATGAAGCAAGGGCCTTGTGATCTGAGCTGTGATGGGTGACCCTCATTACCTGATCTGGGCGGGGCTGGCTGCGGCCATGGTGGGTTTGTCCAAAGGGGGCTTGCCCACCGTGGGCATGCTGTCCGTGCCGATTCTTTCGCTGTACATGTCACCGGTCAAAGCGGTGGTGATGCTGCTGCCGATCTACATCATCTCCGACATGGTGGGGCTGTGGCTTTACCGCAAAAACTTCAGCGCCATCAACCTGAAAATCCTCATTCCCGCCGGGGTGGCGGGTGTGTTGGTCGGTTGGTTGACGGCTTCCGTGGTCTCAGACACCGCCGTCAAATTGCTGATCGGCTTGATGGGTGTGGGCTTTGTGCTCAATGCCTGGCGCCAACGCCAAAGCCAGCAAGCGCCTGCTCAGGCACGGTGGGACAAAGGTTGGCTGTGGGGTGGCTTGTCGGGCTTTGCCAGCTTCATCTCGCATGCGGGCGGCCCTCCGTTTCAGGTCTACCTCTTGCCCCAAAAGCTGCCCAAAGCGGTGTTTGCCGGCACATCGACCCTGTTCTTCGCGGTCATCAACCTGGCCAAACTGGGGCCTTATCACCAGCTGCGGCCTTATGGTGCGGACGAGATGATGGGCGCGGTGGTGCTGATTCCGTTTGCACTGATCGGCACCGTCCTGGGCGCCTACCTGACGCGCAAAATCGCCGACGACTGGTTTTTCAAATGGGTGCAGTTTGGTCTGCTGGCGATTTCACTGAAACTCATCGCCGAAGTTTTGCAAGCTTGAATGGATTTCAAGCCAGAGCGCACACCGTTTTGGAGCCTTCCCAATGGCTGAGCGCTTGGCTCAAATCGGTGCCTCGTCGCAAGGCGGTCATTTCGGCGACGATGCTCATGGCGATTTCGGGCGGGGTCAAGGCACCCAGGTTCAGGCCGACCGGGCCGTGCAACTGGCTCACCTCGGCCTCGCTCACGTCAAAGTCCAGCAAGCGCTTGCGGCGCTGCGCGTTGTTGTGCTGCGAGCCCAAGGCACCGACATAAAACGCGGGGGTGCGCAGCGCTTCCATCAGCGCCAGGTCGTCGAGTTTGGGATCGTGCGTGACGGCCACCACGGCGCTGTTGTGGTCCAGCTGCATGGCCAGCACCAGGTCGTCGGGCATCTCTTTGGACAAGGTCACACCGCTCATGGCTTCCCAGCCTTCGTGGTATTCCACACGCGGCTCGCACACCGTGACCTGGTAGTCCAGCATCACCGCCATGGCGGCCAGGTAGCGCGACAACTGACCGCCGCCAATGATGAGCAAACGCAGGCGCGGGCCGTGCACGGTGGTCAGGCTTTGGCCATCGAACTGCAGCTTGTCGCCTTCGGTGGCAGCGCCCATGCGCACCATGCCGGTGGCCATGTCCATGCGGCGCTCCACGCGCTGGTGTTGCTCAATCAGCACAAGCAGTTCGCGCAGTTGCGAATGGGCCGACAAAGGCTCCAGCACCACCTGCACCGAGCCGCCACAAGGCAGGCCAAAGCGGCGCACCTCTTCGGCGGTCTGGCCATAGGTGGTGGACTCGGGCAGCCTGAGGGCCAGCTCGCCTGCGGCCACGCGGCGGATCAAATCGTCTTCGATGCAGCCGCCCGAGACCGAGCCGGCCACTTGTCCGTCGTCGCGGATGATCATGAGCGAGCCCGGCGGGCGTGGGGCCGAGCCCCAGGTGCGCACCACCGTGCCCAGCACCACGCGGTGGCCTCGGCTTTGCCAGTCCAAAGCGGTGCGGATCACGTCGATGTCGATGCTGTTCATGTTTGTCTCCGTTTTTCTTGCGCAAGATGGGGCTCTTCACCCCGTCAAAATGGATGGGTCAGGCCCGCAGAGGTCGGCGCTGTCCAGCGCCACACCCCATAAAGCATTTGCACGGCCGCCAACACCCCCAACAAGGCAAAGGCCGACTGCACGGCCAGAGGCCCTTGCCAAGGACTGAGCAAACCCACCCAGCCCAGCAAGCCTGGCCCCAGCAACAGCGCCAAAGCACGTTGCACACCCGGTGGCCACCGCACACCCGATGGGATGGGCATGCGGTGACGACCCAGATGCACCGCCCACGCCAAGGAGGGCAGCACCATGGCCAAGGTCCCATGCACGGCGCTGTCGCCCAAGAGCATCAAGGGGCCCAAGATCAAAAAACCCAAACTGATGAAACTCAGGCGCTCATGGACAAGGACATGGTCCACAGGCACGCAGCACCGGATGCACCCGGCCACCAAAGCTGGCAAAACAGCCATCAACACCAAGTGCGAGGTGGCCATCGACTCCAGTGACAGGTTCAAACCTGCACACCAGGCGTTGCCCAGCCACAGGCTGCCCATCATGAGCCCCATCGCCGAAGCGGGCAGCACCTGGGGCAAACTGGCCTGAACACCCCGGCACACCATGGGCTGCCCAGCACGAGAACGGTCTCGGGCGTGCAAAACGGCTGCACAAATGGCCAGCAATGCACTCACGCCCACGGGGGCCAAGGCGAGGCTGCCGGGCATGCGCCAGGCGCCATAGGCCAATGCAGCGGCCAGCACCGGGTGCCATGCCACCCGACCCAAGGTGAAGGTGCTGGACTGGCTGCGGGTTTCCATCAAACCGCACCACACCCCCCAGACGATGGCCAGCGCAAGCAAGCCCGCATGGGCGGCACTGTGACCCGCCAAAAAGTCAGGCCACCAAACGCCCCACGCGGTCAGCAGGCCCAATAGTCCCATCAAAGCCGGGGCTGATTCCAAGGCCCACACACGGCCGCGAGTGAGCAGACGCGCAGCCCACCACAGCACCACCGCAGACACACCGCTGGCCAGCGACCAGCCCAGGCGCATGCCTTGTTCGCCCAGCCAAAGCCAGCCGAGCAAGACCACGGTCCATTGGGCCACCTCACCGGCATGCACCAGCGCATGAACAGGCGAATGTCCCAAGCCATGCTGGCGATTCACAGCGGGATGCTTTCGCTCAGACATGGGCATACCCGTGCAATTGGTCGGAGCCACCGGTCGCGTGCACGCTCACATTGAAGGACACGATCACCCGGTCGACCGCACCGTGGTACGGCATGGCCTGGTGGGCCAGCCACGAAGGAAACACCACCAACTGGCCTGGCACCGGCTCGATGTCCAGGTGCGCGTTTTGCAAATAGGCGTTGCCAAAGTCCATGGCCGCGCCGCCCAAGCGGTTGAAGTGCGGGCCATAAAAACGCGTCACGCCATTGGCCGCGCCCAGCACCGGATGCTGGCAGCGCTGCTCGGGCGGATCGACCTGCAGGCAATACACGCCTGACCACGAACAGTTGCCGTGGGTGTGCACGTCGTGGTGGCTGCCTTGGCTGGAGATCTGAAACCAGATGCCGCGCAAGGCGATCTGAAAACCCGGCTTGGCCTCGGGCCAGGCGCCTTGGTTGGCCAGCACCACGGTTTGGCGCACGCTGTCCACGATGAAGCGCACCAGCTGATCCCATTCCGAGACGCGGATGCGTTGCAGCAGGTCGTCGCGGCTGGCGTAAAAGGCTTTGGGCTCACCCGACACGGCGGGGTCGGTGGCGCGCATCGTTTGGAAAACCCGCACCAAAACTTCGTTGACCGCGTCGGCTTGCGCCAAGCGGTGCACGCCAATAGGCGTGTGCCAAAGCGGGTGGAGCGGGTCGGGCTGGAGCATGGTGCTGGGGTGCGGCTCAGGCCGTCACTTGCAAATCAGCGGGCCACTTGAGTTGGTGGCCTGTGCGGGCCGCCAAGGCGGCGATGTCTTCCAGCGTGTCCACATCGGTGCGGTAACGGTTGTTGGTGGTGGCCCAGGGGTGGACTTGTTCGGGGTTGGCCGACTGCCATTGGCGGCAGCCCACGTTGGCCGTACCGGCCAAAATTTGGTCACGCACTTCGGCGCTGAACATGACGGGGTTGCCCGGCAAACCATCGACCGTGGGTTGCACCACTTGCGCGCCCTCAGGCCGCTTTTTGTAGGCCCCGATCAAGTCGTTGATGTCTTGCGAGTTGATGAGTGGCTGGTCGGCCAGCGCCACCAGCACAGCATCCAGTTTGACGGACAGGGCTTGCAAGCCCAAACGCAGCGAAGAAATTTGTCCCGCATCGGGATCGGGGTTGCGCACCAGCGTGACGGGGAATTCCTTGACCGCTTCTTCGATGCGCTCAGCGTAGTGGCCCAAGACCACCACGACTTCGTCCACGCCCGCACCCGACAGCGCAATCAGCTGGCGGCGAATGAGCGGCACGCCGCCCAATTCGAGAAGGCTTTTGGGGCGGTGCCCCATGCGCGAGCCCGAGCCCGCCGCCAACAACACCGCGCCCACAGTGACGCGGCTGTACAAGCCCCCGCCGCCTTTGAGAATGCAACCCATGATCAGCCTCCACAGCAAGAAGATTTGGCCGATGCTGCCACAGTGGCAGGGGCGACCTTGGACTCGGCTGTCCGGGTCGGGACGATGACAGCGTCGGACGCTGTGGCTGCGGTTGCGGTTGCGGCGTTGTTAGCACCACCGCAGCAACTGCTGGTCGCCACCGGCACGAGGGCCTTGGCGCTTGCGGGCTCCATGGATGAACTGGCCGCACTGTTCGCGGTTGTAGAACAGCAAGAGGACGACTCCGCTGCAGACGCCAACGAAGAAGCCATGGACGCTGTCACAGCAGTTTGTGCCGCAGGCATCATAGGCTCACGCCCACGACGCGCGGCCACCACCGAGGTCAGCACCGACAAAGCAATTTCTTCGGGCGTTTGCGCACCGATGAACTCGCCAGCGGGCGCCACGATGCGGGCCACAGCCGCAGGGTCTTCGCCGCTGGCCAGCAGCGAATCGAGCAAGACACCGGCCTTGCGGGCACTGGCCACAAACCACAGGCCTTGGGGCTGCAAAGCCAGCGCGGCTTTGAGGCCTTGCAGATCGCGGCGGCCTTGTGTGGCCACCACCACAAAGGGCGATGCCAAACGGGCGCTCACGCCAGCCGCGTCGTCGCTGTCCAGCACGGTGTCGGCATCCGGAAAGTCTTGCGCCTGAGCACCCTGCGCCACCACCGCCACACGCAGGCCCACGCGGGGGGCCAAGCCCACCAGCGCACGGGCCACGGGCGAGTCACCCACCACGGTCAAGGTGGCGCTGGGCATGATGGGGTCGATGAACAATTCGAGCGTGCCACCGGAATGGCAAGCCATGCCAAATTCGCTCACATCGCCCAGATCGCGCTCGGCGCTTTCGTCAGAGGGCGCGATGCGGATCTTGCGGGGCTGGCCATCGAGCAAAGCGCGGCGCACGGTCTTGATCACGGCGGGTTGGGCGCAGCCGCCCCCGATCCAGCCGTGGATCTGGCCATCGGGCGTGACGACCGCTTTGTCGCCCGCTTTGCCCGAGGTGGGCGCTTGGGCGCTCAAGACCGTGACCAGGGCAAAGGGCTGGTCTGCGCTTTGCAGGCGGGCGGCTTGGGTGATCCATTCGTTGCGGTTCATGGTCGTCTCCTTGAATCTTCAATGTCAATGCAGCACATGGCGTGCAGCGGCCAAATCGGCCAGGCTGGCCAAGGGCACAAAGCGCTCGATGCGGCTGCGGGCACGCTGCAATGCGCCTGCGGCAGGCACTTGGCGCGTGGGGTGGAACCAGGTGATGCGGGCACCGCGTGCACGCACTTCCTGCAATGCGTCGGCCAACAATTCGGGGCCGTCGGTGTCAAAGCCATCCGAGAAGACCCACACGCGGGCGCCCCGGTTGAGCTGGGCGCGGGCATGTTGGCGAACAAATTCTTGCAAGCTGGCGGCAATGCGCGTGCCGCCGCCAAAGCCCGCCGTCACGGCGTTCACTTTTTCTTGAATGGCCGGCGTGTCGCGGTGCATGTAGGGTGTAACTTCGGCCAGGCGGGTGTGGAACACAAACACCCGCGCATCGGCCTCGAGCGCAAAGGCGCGGGCCACGCGCAGGAACAGCGCGGCGTGTGATTCCATCGAGCGGCTCACATCGGCCAGGATGAACAGACGCGGTGGCTCCACGCGTTTGACTTTCCAGGCCGGTTGCAGCAACTCACCACCCCAGGCCACGCTGCGGCGCAGGGTCTGGCGCAAATCGAGGCGTTGGCCACGCGGGGCCACGCGCCAGCGGCGGGTGGGGTGAGGCTGCAGTTTGGCGGTGATCTGGCGGGCCAACTGCTGCAAGGCGCTCAGCTCTTGTGGCATCCACATCTGACCATCGCGCTGGTGCAAGGCTTCGGTGCGGCTGGCCCCGCCTTGGGCGCGGGGCGTGCCGCTGCCCTGTTCATCCAGCTGGCTTGATGCCGAGTCGCCAGCGGTTTGGGGCGCGGCCTGCTGGCCGCCAGGTTGGGTGTTCGGTTGTTGCGCTGCGTCCATCTGGTCGTGCAGGGCCTGCACACTTTGGCGCAGGTTGCGGCTGGGCCGGGTCTGGCCGCTGACCTTGACGCCACCGCGCAGTTTTTCGGGGTGCCAAAAGCGTTCGTACACATCGGGCCACAGTTGCCACTCGCGGTGGCTGTGGCAGGCAATGGCTCGCCAAGCGGCTTGCAGAGGTTTTTCTTGAAGCGGTCCAAAGTGCAAGGCCGCTTGCAGCATGGCTTGTTGCTCGGCCACACCCACCGTCAGGCCGTGGTCGCGCAGCAGCGCGGCAAAACCAGCCAGCCGCTCAGAGGGCGTGGTGGCTGGCTGTGCGCTCATGCGGCGGCCTTGGCTTGCTCGGTGCTTTTTTCGGCCACACCGACGGTGCGCCGGCCTTCGACCAACTGGCGCAGGCGGTCAGGGCCCATCACAAAGCGGTCTTCGCGGGTCTTGAGCAGGCAGCCCAAAGTGCCGAGCACGGCCGACATGTCTTCGGGCAGGCTGCGGTGCTGCAACTGGAACAAGGCCCGCACCCAGTCCAGGGTTTCGGCGATGCCGGGAATCTTGGCCAGGTCTTCGCGGCGCAGGCGCTGCACGAACTGCACAGCGTCTTCGACCAGGCGGGTGTCGACCTCGGGCAAGGCCGATTTGACGATGGCGATCTCTCGCGCCAGCGTCGGGTAATCGAGGTAGTGGTACAGGCAGCGGCGGCGCAATGCGTCTGACAACTCACGCGTGCCGTTGCTCGTCAAAATCACCTGCGGGATGTGGGTGGCACGGATGGTGCCGATCTCGGGCACGGTGATCTGGTACTCGGCCAGCACTTCGAGCAAGAAGGCTTCAAAGGCTTCGTCGGCGCGGTCGATCTCATCGATCAACAACACGCAAGGGCCGGTCTGACTGATGGCCCGCAGCAAGGGGCGCTCGAGCAAATAGTCGCGGCTGAATACATCGGACTCACGCACACGGCCGGTGCTGTGTTGACTGCTGCCGTTTTGTGCCGCTTCGCTCATGCGGATCGCCATCAACTGGCGGCCATAGTTCCATTCGTAAGCGGCCTGCGAAAGGTCCAGGCCTTCAAAGCATTGCAAGCGCACCAGAGTGGCGTTTTGTGATTGGGCCAAGGCCGTGGCTAAGGCGGTTTTGCCCACGCCCGCGTCGCCTTCGAGCAAGAGCGGGCGCTGCAAGGCCGACGCCAGCCACACGGTGGTGGCCAGGTCGGCATCGGCCAGATAACCCGAACGCTGCAGCCGCTCACGCAGCAAGCGCTCTTGCTCGGCGGGGGTGCTTGCGGTGGCGCTCAGGTCTGGCGTCGTCATGCTCAGGCTTTCTTGCCGACCAAGCCGCCGAACCAGCTCTTGAGCAAAGCCCAAAAGATGGCCAGGCCGTTGATCTCTCGGGCCACCACGGGCGCAGCGGGTGCAGCCGCTGGTGCTGCGGCCTCGGCACCCGAAGCCACCAGTGCAGCGGCGGGCGAGCCTTCAGCCGCAGGCAAGGTGAGCGCAGTCTGGCGGAAGTTCTCGACAAACTGCGCCAGCAGCATGTCGGACACCTGCACCATCATGCGGCCGCCGAACTGCGCGAACTTGCCGTTCACGATCACAGCGGCCTGGCCGTTCAGCACGCAATGTGCCGGGTTGGCCGGGTCGGCGGTGATGATCGCGGTCAGGTCCATCGAGGCAGACGAGCCGCCCTTGTCAGCACCCTTGCCACGCAAGACCATCTTGCGCTCTGCGGGCACGGCTTCGACCACGTCCACGGTGCCACCGAACTGGGCCACAGCGGGACCAACCTTGACCTTGACGCCGCCCTTGAACGAGGTCTCGGACAGCTGCTCGGTGATTTCGGCACCGGGCATGCAGTTGGCCGTGGCCTTCAGGTCGGTCAGCAGGGCCCAGGCCCGTGCCGCGTCCACATCCAGCGGGTATTGTTTGTCGAGTTTGACTTCCATGATGGTTCCTGATTACAAAGCGGCGCCGTGCTCGCGCAGTGCTTTCCAGGTGCGGAAAGCGTTGTGCGGCATATCCAGGTGGGTGACACCCAGGTGCGAGAAGGCATCGACCACGGCAGAAGTGAAGGTGGGGATCGAGCCGACGTGGGGCGATTCGGCCACGCCCTTGGCACCCAGGGGGTGGTGTGGCGAAGGGGTCACGGTGTGGTCGGTTTCCCAGTGCGGGGTTTCCACAAAGGTGGGCAAGAAGTAGTCCATCAGCGTGTTGCCCAGCAGGTTGCCCTGTGCATCAAACGGCATTTGCTGGCCCATGGCCACGGCAAAACCTTCGGTCAGACCGCCGTGGATTTGGCCGTCGATGATCATGGGGTTGATGCGGGTGCCGCAGTCGTCCAGCGCATAGAAGCGGCGGATCTTGGTCTCGCCGGTGGCACGGTCGATGTCCACCACGCACAGGTAGATGCCGAAGGGGAAAGTGAAGTTCGGTGGGTCGTAGTAGTGCACGGCCTCCAAACCTGGCTCCAGGCCATCTGGTGGCTGGTGGTAGGCCTGCCATGCCACATCGGCCATGGTCTTGAACTTGCTGTCATCGCCCTTGACCTTGAAGCGGTCCACTTCCCAGTCGAGGTCGTTTTCGTTGACTTCGAGCATGTGGGCGGCGATCTTGCGGGCTTTTGCGTGGATCTTGCGGGCGGCCAAAGCTATCGCAGCACCGGCCACGGGGGTGGAGCGCGAGCCGTAAGTGCCCAAGCCGTAAGGCGCAGTGGAGGTGTCGCCTTCTTCCACCTGAATCACTTCAGACGGAATACCCAGCTCGGTGGCGATGATCTGCGCATAGGTGGTCTGGTGGCCCTGACCTTGCGTGATCGTGCCCATGCGGGCGATGGCGCTGCCGGTGGGGTGGATGCGGATTTCGCAGGAATCGAACATGCCCACACCCAAGATGTCGCACATCTTGGAAGGACCTGCACCGACCACTTCTGTGAAGGTGACCAGACCAATGCCCATCAGCGTGGGGCTGTTGGGGTCGGCGCGTTTGGCCGCTTGCTCGGCACGCAGACCTTTGTAGTCCACGGCTTCGAGCACTTTGTCCAGAGCGGTCTGGTAGTCACCCGAGTCGTATTCAAAACCGAAGGCGCTGGTGTAGGGGAACTGTTCTTTCTTAACGAAGTTCTTGGCGCGGATCTCGGCCTTGTCCATGCCCAGCTTTTGCGCCAGCACGTCGACCATGCGCTCGATCAGGTACACCGCTTCGGTCACGCGGAAGGAGCAGCGGTAAGCCACGCCACCGGGGGCCTTGTTGGTGTACACACCCTTGACGCTGGCGTGAGCGGCTGGGATGTCATACGAGCCCGACACGATGTGGAACATGCCGGCAGGGAACTTGGTCGGGTCGGCACAGGCGTCGAACGCGCCGTGGTCGGCCACCACGTTCACGCGCAGGCCGGTGATCTTGCCGTCGGCGGTCGCAGCCAATTCGCCGTCCATGTGGTAGTCACGGGCGAAGGCGGTGGACGAGATGTTTTCGATGCGGTCTTCGACCCACTTGACGGGGCGGCCCAGCACGATGGAGGCCACGATGGCGCAGACATAACCGGGGTAGATGCCGACCTTGTTGCCGAAGCCGCCACCGATGTCGGGGCTGACGATGCGCACTTTGGACTCAGGGATGCCCGATAGCATGGACACCACGGTGCGCACCACATGGGGCGCTTGGCTGGTGATGAAGGTGGTCAAGTCACCGCGGATCGGATCGAACGAGGCCACGCAACCGCAGGTCTCCAACGGGCAGGGGTGCACGCGGGGGTAGTACATGTGCTGCGACACGGTCACTTCAGCCTTGTCAAAAGCCGCGTCGGCGGCCGACTTGTCACCGGCATCCCAGGTGAAGATGTGGTTGTGGTGGTCACGCTTGCCGTGTGCGCCTTCGGTCTTACCGGCCAGGTCGTCACGGATCACGGGGGCGCCGGGTTGCAGCGCGGCATAGGGATCGAGCACCACGGGCAGCTCTTCGTATTCGACTTCCACGGCTTCCACCGCGTCAGCGGCGATGTAGCGGTCGTCGGCAATCACGATGGCCACTTCCTGCATCTGGAAGTGCACCTTTTCGTCGGCCAGCACAGCGGCCACGTCACCGGCCAGGGTGGGCATCCAGTGCAGCTTCAAAGGCTTCAGGTCGTCAGCGGTCAACACGGCGTGCACGCCAGGAATGGCGAGCGCCGCTTCCTTGTTGATCTTGACGATCCGGCCGTGGGCGATGGGGCTGCGCACGATGTCCATGTGCAGCATGCCGGGCATCTTGATGTCATCGACGTAGTTGCCTTTGCCTTGGATAAAGCGGGCGTCTTCTTTGCGCAGGCGCGAGGCGCCCATGCCAGCCAGCGCGAGTTCGCGGGCTTCAGCGGTTTGTACCGGTGCGTTCATGTGTGTCTCCGATCAAATGGTTTGTCGCATCAAGCCGCAACGGGCTCTTGCAGTTTTTTGGCGGCGTATTGGACGGCTTTGACGATGTTCTGGTAACCCGTGCAGCGGCACAGGTTGCCGGCCATGCCGTGGCGGATTTCGTCTTCGCTCGGATTGGGGTTCTCTTGCAAGAAGCGGTAGGCACGCATCAGCATGCCGGGGGTGCAGAAGCCGCACTGCAAGCCGTGCTCTTTGTAAAAGCCTTCTTGCACGGCGTGCAGCACGCCCTTGTTGGCCAAACCTTCAACAGTCAGCACTTCGGAGCCGTCGCACTGCACCGCCAGGTGGGTGCAGGACTTGACCGATTGGCCGTCGATGTCCACGGTGCAAGCACCGCAGTGGCTGGTTTCACAACCGATGTGGGCACCGGTCAGGTTGAGTTCTTCGCGCAAGAAATGGATCAGCAGGGTGCGCGGTTCAACGGCTTTTTCTTCTTTTTTGCCGTTGACGGAAATAGAGACGAGTTTTTTGGACATGTTGTTTTCCTTTGCTTTACGCGCAGCGCGACCAGGCTTTGTTGAGGGCGCGTTTGACCATCTCTCCGGCCATGGCGGTCTTGTATTCCACGTCGCCACGCAGGTCTTCGGCGGGGTCGCAGATGGCAATGGCGGCTGCCACTGCGGCTTGCACGTTGTCGGCGTTGAAGGGCTTGCCCAGCAACGCGGCTTCGGCGGCCTCGGCACGCAAAGCGGTGGGTGCCACGTTGGTCAGTGCAATTCGCACATGGCTGACTTGGTCTCCGGTTTTGCGGATGACCACGGCGCAACCGGCTGTGGCCCAGTCACCGGTTTTGCGCTTGAGTTTTTCGTAGGCCGAGCCGGTACCAGCGGCGAAGGCGGGCACGCGGATTTCGCACATGACTTCGTTTTCTTCGAGCTGCGTCATGTAGGTGCCGAGGAAAAAGCCGTCAGCAGCCACGGTGCGGCGGCCGTTGGGGCCTTCGAGCACGAAGGACGCGTCGATCGCGATCGACAAAGCGGGGTGGTCGTTGCCGGGGTCGCCGTGGGCGATGTCGCCGCCAATGGTGCCGCGGTTGCGCACTTGGGGGTCAGCGATCAGCTTGGCCGCTTCGCACAGCAAAGGCACTTTGGCTTGCAAGATGGGCGAGGTGATCAGGTCGTTTTCGACCGTCATCGCACCGATCACCACGGTGTTGCCGTCTTCCCGGATGCCCTTGAGCTCGGGGATGCGGTTGATGTCGATCAGGTGCTCGGGCTGCGCAAAGCGCAGCTTCATCATCGGCAGCAAGCTGTGGCCGCCGGCCAGCAGCTTGGCATCAGAGCCCAATTGGCCCAGCAAGGCCACGGCCTCGCCGACGGTTTTGGGCGCGTGGTATTCAAAACGCGGTGGAATCATCAAGGGTCTCCTGAGTTTTGTGAAAAACAACTCGGGAGTATTAGGGAGAGTCCTTTTCCGACCGGATAGTCAGGCTTTATTCAAATTCGTCTCTTTATGGCCAATTTATTGCACGAAATGCACTTTATTGAGCACGAAATGAATTGAACAGACTTTGCCGATCCTGCAATCAGGGAATGTCCTAGGTGCCCAAAAACCCAGTGAATACCCTTGGTTTGTTGGCTCAATACCCAGGGGTGTAGGGGCGATGCAGGAGGTTGGCATGGCTTGAACGCTGGGGGGCCTTGCGCCCAAAGGGCGGCTCAGCTCAGGCCCAGTGCCTCGCGCAAGCGGGCGACTTCACCGCGCGACACGGGCACGGCTTGGGTGTTTTTACCTTTGAGCAAGATGTGGGTTTTGCTGCCCTCGCGCCCCAAGGACTGAACGGCCTGCAAGTTGACGATGAAACAACGGTGCACCCGCATGAATTGTGCGGGGTCCAGGCGCAGCGCCAGATCGCCGATGCTCAGGTTGCAAAAGTGGTACCCGTCACGCGTGAGCACCCGGGTGTAGTGGGCTTGAGACTCCAGGCTGAGCACATCGGCAGTGTCCACAAACGAGACTTTTTGATCGGCCACCATCGGGATGCGGGACAGGCGCATGTTTTTGGCGGGTGGCTCGACAGCGGGCAATTCCTGACTGACCACCTGGGTGACGTCGTAAAACACCAAGGCAAAACCGGTGGTCTCGCCTTGGGCATCGCCCAGACGGCTGACCTTGATCAGCAGCACCTGCTCGGGAATGTTGATGATCATGGTCATGGGCACCGCATTGGCCATGGGGCAGCCCGAGGCCTCGTCGAGCAAGAAATTGACCTTGGGTTTGGAGCGCTCAGGGTGGAAAGAGGTGACCAGTTTGTTAAAAGGCTGCTTTTCCTCTACCGGCAACACCCGGCGAGCAAAGTCATTCATGGCCAGGACATTGCGCTGAGCGTCCAGATGGATGACCCCGGCCTCGAACTTTTCGAACAGGTACAGGCTCGAGTTGGGCGTGGTTTTGGCATCCATGGTGTTGTCTCTTTTGCCGCCTCAGGGACGACTTGTCTTGTGTATCCAGGTTGCCTGCGAGGTTCGGGTTGGGGACAACTGGAATGGGCCAGACTGTAACAACGATTGACCAAAGGGGTGCACACAAGCCCTTTATCCTTGCCAATGTTTGGTTGTCACCGTGGTGCACGCCGGGCGTGGCCAGCACCAAGCAAACGCGCTACAGTGTTTTTCTTTTGTGCCGACCCGAGGAGCCCTCACCATGAACGCCCCCCTTCACCGCGAAATGCCCGATGGCCTGCTCGACAGCGCCCGCGCTCTGAACGACGTGACCCAGGCTTGGGACAGCACGATCCTGCCCGAGCTGAAAAATTACATCGAGATCCCGGCCAAGTCGCCTTCGTTTGATGCCGACTGGGCCGCGCACGGCCACATCGAGACCGTGCTGCGCAACGCCGCGCAGTGGGTGGAGGCGCAAAAGGTCGAAGGCCTGACACTGGAGGTCATCCGCCTGCCGGGCCGCACGCCCGTCATGTTTTTTGAAGTGGCCGCCACCCGAGCCGCCAGCGAAGGCTCGGGCCAAACGGTGCTGATGTACGGCCACCTGGACAAGCAGCCCGAGTTCAACGGCTGGCGTAATGACCTGGGCCCCTGGACCCCGGTGTACGAAGAAGGCAAGCTGTATGGCCGGGGCGGTGCCGACGACGGTTACGCGGTGTACGCCAGCATCGCTGCCGTGCAAGCGCTCAAAAGCCAAAACACGCCCCACCCGCGCATCGTCGGCCTGATCGAGACCTGCGAAGAATCGGGCTCTTACGACTTGCTGCCCTATGTGGACGCGCTGCGCACCCGCCTGGGCGATGTGGGTTTGGTGATTTGCCTGGACAGCGGTGCAGGCAACTACGACCAGCTGTGGCTCACCACCAGTTTGCGCGGCATGGCCAGTGGCACGCTCAAGGTGCAAATCCTGACCGAAGGCATCCATTCGGGTGACGCCTCGGGCTTGGTGCCATCAAGCTTTCGCATCATGCGGCAGGTGCTTGACCGCCTGGAAGACAGCGCCACAGGGCGTCTGCTGCCCGCGAGCTTTCATTGCGAAGTGCCTGCTGAGCGTTTGGCGCAAGCGCAAGCCACGGCCGCCATTTTGGGCGACGAGGTGTACAAGCGCTTCCCTTGGGCGCACTACGACTGCGGCGGCTCCACCAGCTTTGCACTGCCCACCACCACCGACCCCACGCAAGCCCTGCTCAACCGCACCTGGACCCCCACGCTCAGTGTGACCGGTGCCGAGGGTTTTCCGGCTCTCAAAGATGCGGGCAATGTGCTCAGGCCCTACACCGCCTTCAAACTCAGCCTGCGCCTGCCGCCGCTGGTGGACGCCGCGCAAGCCGTGGCCGAAATGAAAGCCCTGCTCGAAGACAACGCGCCTTACCAGGCCAAGGTCACCTTCGAATCAGGTGGCGGTGCCACAGGCTGGAATGCGCCTGACACT
The DNA here is from genome assembly GCA_027486495.1 of Comamonadaceae bacterium. Taxonomy (GTDB): domain Bacteria; phylum Pseudomonadota; class Gammaproteobacteria; order Burkholderiales; family Burkholderiaceae_C; genus Limnohabitans_A. Next base: position 19,376 of record JAIXOZ010000151.1, read on the forward strand.
TCGCCCTGGTTCGAGCAAGCCCTCAACGCCTCCAGCCAGGCGCACTTTGGCGCGGGGGTGGGCTACATCGGCCAGGGCGGCACGATCCCGCTCATGAACATGCTGAGCGCCGGTTTTCCCAAAGCGCAAATGATGGTCTGCGGCGTGCTCGGCCCTAAGAGCAACGCGCATGGACCGAACGAGTTTTTGCATGTGCCTTATGCCAAAAAACTCACGGCAGCGGTGGCCGAAGTGATGGCACGGATGCCCTGATGACCATCAGCACACGCCCCTCGCTGCCGCGTCCAAACCTTTCGGCTTTGCAGGGCGAGGCGGGCTCACTCGCGGTTTACGACTGGGTCATGCCAACAAGCAAGCCGCTGGGCACAGTGCTTTTGGTGCACGGTCTGGGCGAACACGCCGGGCGCTACGGCGAAGTGGCGGCGCACTTGCACCAATGGGGCTTTGCCGTTCGGGCCTACGACCATCCAGGCCACGGGCAATCTGAAGGCGCACGCGGTGACCTGCTGCGCCCCGGTACTTTGCAAGCGGATTTGTGCCGGGTGATCGACGACACCCGCCAGCACCCGTCTTTGCGGGACACACCCCTCATCTTGCTGGGCCACAGCATGGGCGGCCTGGTGGTGGCCCGAACGCTGGCCGAAGGTTTGCGCTCGGTCGACGCGGCGGTGCTGTCGTCTCCGGCCTTGGGGGCGTTTCCCAATCTGTTGCAAAAAATGCTGCTGGCCACTTTACCCCGCGTGGTGCCGCACTTGCGCGTAGACAACGGCTTGAAAGCCGACTTTGTGTCGCGCGACCCCGATGTGGTGAAAGCCTACAAGGCCGATGCATTGGTGCACCGTCGCATCTCAACGGGCTTGGCCGCCTGGATTTTGGAGAACGGCGAAAAAACCCTTCATGATGCGCCCAAGTGGAAAGTGCCCACCTTGCTCCTGTATGCAGGGCAAGACAAGTTGGTCAACCCGCAGGCCACCGCCGACTTTGCACACGCCGCTCCTCCGGCCATGGTGCATGCCCAGTGTTTTGAGGGCATGTACCACGAGATCTTCAACGACCTCTACCGCGCGCAGGTGTTCGCTGCGCTCAAGCGCTGGCTGCTGGCGCGTTTTTCTGCTCAGACCTCTGCTTGACCACCATCCAGGCCAGCGCCAAGCCGGTCAGGGCCACAGGCAAAATCGAGCCGATGTTCAGCCACATCCAGCCCTGTGTGGTGACCAGTGCGCCTGAGGCGAACGAAGTCACGGCCATGGTGGCAAACACAAAGAAGTTGATGGCCGCCTGACCCCGGTCTTTTTCAGCAGGGGTCCAGGCCTTCATGGCCAGCGTGGTGCTGCCGGTAAACAGGAAGTTCCAGCCCAGGCCCAGCAAGAACAGCGAGATCAGGAACTGGTGCAGTTCAACGCCCGACAAAGCAATCGCGATGCACACAAAGTTGATCACCACGCCCACCGCCATGATCTGCAGCGTGCCGAATTTCTTGATCAAGTGGCCCGTGAAAAAGCCCGGCGCGAACATGCCGATGACATGCCACTCCAGCACCAGTGCTGCATCGTCAAAACTGAAACCGCACACCTGCATGGCCAGGGGTGTGGCAGCCATCAGCAAGTTCATCACGCCATAACTCAAAGCAGCAGCAGCGGCAGCCACAATGAAGACCGGCTGGCGCATGATTTCGCGCAAAGGGCGACCGGCGCTGTCGCCCGGTTTTTTGGCAGGCACGGCCGGAAAGCGGATGAAACTCATGCACACCATGGCCAAAATGGCCACAATGCCCAGCGCCATGTAAGCGCCCAAAAATGGCACCTCGTACAGCGTGCGGGTGCGCGAGGCCAGGTTGGGGCCGACGATGGCGCCGATCAAGCCACCGGCCAAGACCAGAGAGATCGCTTTTTCCTTGAAGCCGTCTGCCGCCAATTCAGCGGCTGCAAAACGGTACAACTGGCCGTTGGCGCTGTAGTAACCGGCGATCACCGTGGCCGCCACCAGCAGCCAAAAGTTGTGGCTCCAGGCGGCATACGCGGCCAACAAGGCCGAGAAAAAAGCCACCACCAGCCCCAGCTGAAAAGACACCTTGCGCCCCCAGCGCGACTGGCTCTTGGCCACCAGCCCGGTCGACAGCGCACCGCCCACCACATAGCCCATGACCGGCAAAGTCGCCATCCAGCCCAGCGGCGCCATGGACAGGCCCACCAGGCCATTGATGGCAATGAAGGTGACATTGTTGGTGAAGAAGAGGCCCTGGCAGAGCGTGAGGAGGATGAGGTTGGCATTCATACCCTGCAGTGTATGGCCGATGGGGCTTGGGGGTTGCCCCTAGGTGACTCCCCTCGCTGTCCTGACGGGGGCTGAGCCCCCGATGGCAGGCTAAGGGCCATGTGAGGGGGGGCGCTGGTGCAGGCTTGGCCCGGTAAAATCGCCCCTTTAGCCAGCCCGCACGGGTTTGGCCACCACGGGGGCTGCTTGGCCACCCGCTCGACTTCAGGACCCCTTGTGACCTACGCCCACGAAACCCGGCGCCGCCGGACTTTTGCCATCATTTCCCACCCCGACGCGGGTAAAACCACGCTGACTGAAAAGCTCTTGCTGTTTTCGGGCGCGATTCAGATCGCCGGCTCGGTCAAGGCCCGCAAGGCTTCGCGCCACGCCACGTCGGACTGGATGGAAATCGAAAAGCAGCGCGGCATCTCGGTGGCTTCGTCCGTGATGCAAATGCTCTACCGCGAGCACGTCATCAACCTGCTCGACACGCCCGGACACAAAGACTTCTCGGAAGACACCTACCGCGTGCTCACTGCCGTGGATTCGGCCTTGATGGTGATCGACGCGGCCAACGGTGTGGAAGCCCAGACCCGCCGCCTGATCGAGGTGTGCCGTCAACGCGACACGCCCATCATCACCTTTGTGAACAAGATGGACCGCGAAGTGCGCGACCCACTCGATATTCTGGATGAGGTTGAGCGCGAGCTGGGCATGCCCTGCGTGCCCATGACCTGGCCTGTGGGTCAGGGCAAATCCTTTGGCGGCATCATCAACCTGCGGACGCAGGCCATGACCGTGTTCGACTCGGGCAGCGAACGCCTGCCGCAAGACTTTGAAACCATTCCACTGACCGAACAAGCCCAATTGGCCGAGCGCTTTGGCCTGGAATGGCAAACCGCCATGGACAGCATGGAGCTGGCCACCGGCGCATCGCCTGCGTTTGACGAAGCCGCCTTTTTGGCGGGCAAACAAACCCCCGTGTTCTTTGGCTCGGGCGTGAACAACTTCGGTGTGATGGAAGTGCTGGACGCCCTGGTCGATTTGGCCCCCGCGCCCAAGCCCCGTACCAGCAACCTGCTGGTCAACAAACAGCCCGTGGTCAAAGAAATCCAGCCCGAAGACAGCGCGTTCTCAGGCGTGGTGTTCAAGGTGCAAGCCAACATGGACGCCAACCACCGCGACCGCATCGCCTTCGTGCGCATGGCGTCTGGCAAATACACCCCCGGCATGAAGCTCAAGGTGCAACGCACCGGCAAAGAGCTGCGGCCCACCAGCGTGGTGACCTTCATGAGCCAACGTCGCGAAGCCGTGGAAGAGGCCTTTGCTGGCGACATCATTGGCTTCACCACCCACGGCGGCGTGCAGCTGGGCGACACCATCACCGACGGTGCCAACCTGCAATTCACCGGCCTGCCCTTCTTTGCACCCGAACTCTTCATGACCGTAATCCTTAAGAACCCGCTGCGCACCAAACAGCTTCAAACCGGCCTCGACCAACTCGGCGAAGAAGGCGCGATCCAGGTCTTCAAGCCCGAAATCGGCGGCCCCATGCTGCTGGGCGCGGTCGGTCAGTTGCAGTTTGAAGTGGTGCAACACCGCCTGAAGGCCGAATACGACTGCGATGTGCGCCTGGAAGGCTGCCAATACACCGGCGCCCGCTGGATCACCGCCGACACCCCGGCCGAGCTGCGCGAGTTCACCAACGCCTACCCGCAGCGCATGTCCCTCGACGCCGCAGGCACCCTCGCCTATTTGTGCACCAGCCCGTACGACGTACGCTTGGCGCAAGAGCGCTTTCCAAAGATTCACTTTCATCCGCTGCGCGAGCATGCGGGCTTGGCGCTGGGGTCAGCGGGTTGAATGTTTGATGTTTGAGACGTGTCGTTTTGACCGTCAAGTCAAACCAATCCGCTGAAACAGCCCGCCGGGCAATCGCCCGACCTGGCCCATCAATTCCAGCTCCAACAGCTGAGCCTGCAGTTGCGCTGTTGGCCAGCCGCAGCGCGCTTGCAGGGCGTCCAGCCCTACGGGGTCGTGGCCCAGGGCGCGCAGCAGAGCGCGCTCGGGGTCTTGGCCCGACGACACATCTTCTGGCGATGGCTCAGTCAAATCCAACACTTGTTGAGCGGCGGGCGTGAGCAGGCGAAGTTCTTCGAGCACATCTTGCGCCGACTCCACCAGTTTGGCGCCCTGTTTGATGAGTGCGTGGCAGCCTTTGGCTTGTGTGGAATGGATGGAGCCGGGGATGGCCATCACGTCGCGGCCTTGCTCCAGAGCTTGTTTGGCGGTGATGAGCGAGCCCGATTGCAAGGCCGCTTCGACCACCAGCGTGGCCTGTGACAGACCGGAGATCAGGCGGTTGCGGCGCGGGAAGTTGGGAGACAGCGGCGGTGTGCCCAGCGGGTACTCGCTCAGGATCAAGCCGTTTTGTGCGATGCGGTGCGCCAGGTCGCGGTGTTGGCGTGGGTACACGCGGTCCAGCCCGGTGCCCACCACGGCGATGGTGGCCAGTTGTCCTTTTGTTGCGCCCTGGAGTGCACCTTCATGGGCCGCGCCGTCCACCCCAAGGGCAAGGCCCGAGACCACGGTCAACCCGCTGGAAGCCAGGCTGCAGGCAAAGGTGCGGGCGTTTTCGGCCCCTTGGGGCGTGGGGTTACGGCTGCCCACCATGGCCAGCGCTTGCTCGGCCCGCAAGGTTGGCAGTTGCGCCGTCTGGCCCATGGCGTAGAGCATCAGCGGCGGGTCGGGAATGTCGAGCAGGGAAGCTGGATAGTCGGCATCGCCCAGGGTGAGCACGCAGCGGCCGGGTCCGGTGCCCGCCTGCAGCCAGTCGAGGGTGTCTTGTGTGAGGTCGGCGCAGCCTTCGGGCATGAGGCGCAGCGCCTGCGCCTGCTTGGCGCTGACCACCTGGCACAAGGCGGTTTCGGTCTGCGCAAAAATGGCTTGGGGCTCGCCAAAGGCCGCCAGCAGCCGCCTGGCACTCTCGGGGCCCACGCCAGGCGTGAGCACCAGCCGCAACCAAGCGCCCAGTTCATCGGGGTTGTTGACCATGTTGTCTCCCTGTGCAGCCTGATGGGCTGTCGAATGCATCTTGTGCCCAGCATTGTGGTTCAAAGGCTGGTTTGCGCCAAGTCCATAAAATCACGCCATGCAGCCGACTCTCCAACAGCCCACCGCGCACATGCACCTGTGTATCCTCGAAAACGACGACCTGGACCCACCCTTGGTCCAGCGTTATACGCGGGTGGCGGCGATGTTTGAGCGTTTGTTTGCGCAAGCAGGCTACCAGGGCCGCATCGACACTTTCAGTGCGCGGCACGGGCAATACCCGGCCAGTTTTGAGGCCTACGACGCGGTGCTTTTGACCGGCAGCCGCGCCGATTCTTTTTCGGACGAGCCTTGGGTGGTGGCCTTGCGCGAGCGGGTGACGCGTTTGCTTCAGGAGCAGCACAAGTTGCTGGGCGTGTGTTTTGGCCACCAGCTGATTGCGCATTGCCTGGGCGCACCCGTGCAGCGGGCACCCCGGGGGTGGCGGGTCGGGCGGCAGGCTTATGACTGGCTGGGTGCACCCGAGCTCCTGGGGCTGGCACCAGGACAAAAGCCCCGCATGGCCTTGTTGGCCAGTCATCAAGATCAGGTGCTGGCGTTGCCGCCTGGGGCCACGTTGCTGGCCACGCAGCCCGATTGCCCGGTAGCAGCCTATGCATTGGGTGACCAAGTGTTTTGCATCCAGCCCCACCCGGAGTTCACACCCGAGGTGTCGGCCTTTTTGCTGGACAAGCGAAAAGGCATGCTGGGGGAGCCACTTTACGAGCAAAGCATCGGCAGCCTGAGCGAGCCCCACGACGGCTTGGCGCTGGCGCGTTTCATGATCCGTTTCGTGCAATACGGTCTCTCGGCTTGAGCCTTGCAGCCTTCGGGCCGAAATGACCGAAAATAACGGCATTCCTTTTGCGCTTATTCCATTCGAGCTTTTGAACCATGGCCCTGCTACCCATCCTTTGCTACCCCGACCCTCGCCTGCACAAGGTGGCCAAACCCGTGCAAGCGGTGGACGCCCGCATCCACGCCCTGATCGATGACATGGTCGAGACCATGTACGAGGCCGGTGGCATTGGCCTGGCGGCCTCACAAATCGACGTGCACGAGCGCTTGGTGGTCATTGACACCTCGGAAGAGCGCAACCAGCCCATGGTGCTGATCAACCCCGAAATCACCTGGATGAACGACGAGCGTGTCAAGGGCGAAGAAGGTTGCCTTTCGGTGCCGGGCATTTACGACGATGTGGAACGCGCCACGAAAGTGAAGGTCACCGCGCTGGACCGCGATGGCCAAAGCCGCACCATCGAGGCCGAGGGCATGCTGGCGATTTGCATTCAGCACGAGATGGACCACCTGATGGGCAAGGTGTTTGTGGAGTACCTCTCGCCGCTCAAGCAAGGCCGCATCAAGACCAAGATGGTCAAAGCCCAAAAAGCCGGACGCTGAGCTCGGCATGCGGCTGATTTTTGCGGGCACACCCGAATTTGCCCAAGTGGCCATGGCCGCCCTGCACGCAGCAGGCCACGAACTGGTGTTGGTGCTGACCCAACCCGACCGCCCCGCAGGTCGCGGCATGAAACTGCAGCCCTCGCCCGTCAAGCAGTGGGCGCTTGATCATGCCGTGCCGGTGGCCCAGCCCCGCAGCTTGCGCCTGGACGGCAAATACCCCGAAGACGCCGCCGCCGCTCGCCAGACCCTGCTGGACGCAAAACTCAACCATCAGGCCGACGCCATGATCGTGGCGGCTTACGGCTTGATCCTGCCGCAATGGGTGCTGGACTTGCCGCCCAAGGGTTGTCTGAACATCCACGCTTCTTTGTTACCGCGCTGGCGCGGGGCGGCGCCGATCCACCGCGCCATCGAGGCGGGTGACAAGCAAACCGGCATCACCATCATGCAGATGGACGCGGGCCTGGACACCGGCGACATGCTGCTGGTCTTGCCCTGCGCCATTGCGCCGACCGACACCACCGCCTTGCTGCACGACCGCCTGGCCGAGCTGGGCGGGCAGGCCATCGTGCAAGCGCTGGCCAAGCTCGATGCCTTGCCGCACCAGCCCCAACCTGCACAAGGCGTGACCTATGCGCACAAGATCGACAAAACCGAAGCAGCGCTGGATTGGGGCTTGAGCGCCGAGGTACTGGCGCGGCGCATCCGGGCCTTCGATCCGTTTCCGGGTATGACCGTGCCGCTGGCCACAGCCTCCGGCGTGGAAACTTTGAAGATCTGGCAAGCCCGAGCCGAACCCGCTGCGCAAGCCACTAAGCCAGGCACCGTGCTCAGCGCCGATGCGTCGGGCGTGCGCGTGGCCTGTGGCGAAGGCCAGCTGTGCCTGACGCAATTGCAGCGTCCCGGCGGCAAACGCTTGGGCGCGGCCGACTTTTTGCGCGGCTGCCCCTTGCAGCCGGGTCAAGGGTTGGTGGCCTGATGTTTTTCCGGCCCACGCTCTACCGCCGCGCCGAGTTTTGGCAAGGCCTGCGCGACCTGGCCCCGCAAGCGCCTGGCGTCGCCGCATGGGGCCTGATGACGGGCGTGGCCATGGTCAAGTCGGGCATGAGCGTGTTCGAGGCGGTGGCCATGACCATGCTGGTGTTCGCGGGCAGCTCGCAGCTGGCGGCCATTCCACTTTTGGTGGCAGGCGCACCGGCTTGGGTGATTTTGGCGACCGGTTTTTGCGTGAACCTGCGCTTTGTGGTGTTCAGCTTGCACCTTCGCAACTACCTCATGCATCTGCCACGCTGGCAGCGCATGTGCCACGGCTACTTCACGGCCGATATCACTTACGTGCTGTTCATCCGCCAATACCCTCAACCCGGCAGCACCGACGACGAGCGAACGGGGCAAGAGGCTTTTTTGGCGGGCAATTATTTTCTAAACTGGGGCAGTTGGATCGTGGCCAGCCTTCTGGGCATTGGCCTGGCCAATCTGATTCCGCC
>JAIXOZ010000154.1 GCA_027486495.1 Comamonadaceae bacterium
AAGGCGTCTTTGGCAGACTTTTTGCCCGCCCAAACTTGTTCGAGTTCTTCGTCTTCAATGGTGCGAATCTGGACATAGTTGCCCAAACGGATGCCGCGTGACTTGTCGGTGGTCTTGCGAATCATCTGGTTGACCGACACGTCTGTGCCGGGGTTTTGCTTATAAAAACCCGATGCTTCTGTGATTTTGAAGGCTTCCATGGTCACAGGCAAATAACCGGTGCGCTTGTGGTTGACCGACTGAACCACCGGGTCAGACAGGTAATTGAAGAAGGCCGCAACACCTTTATATTCAGCGGGCTTCTTGCCTGCCATGGCCCAAAGGCTGGCGCCACCGATCACGGTGTTCTGAGGCGCACCGGCCACATCGGGGTAGTAAGGCAAGGTGCCCACAGCAAACTTGAACTTGGCGTTTTTGCTGATACCGGCATAAGCAGCCGAGGAGTTGGTGTACATGGCGCATTCGCCAGACTCAAACGTGGCACCGGCAGCACCTGCGCGACCTTTGTAAACAAACAGGCCTTGTTGGGCCATGTTGCCCAAGTTTTCAATGTGGCGCACATGCAAAGGCGAGTTGAGCACCAAGCGGGCGTCCATGCCCTTCATGCCGTTGCCTTTGGTGGCCAGCTCGGTGTTGTGCCAAGTGGAGAAGCTCTCCAACTGGGTCCAACCTTGCCAAGCGGTAGTGAAAGGGCACTTGTGGCCGCTGGCTTTGAGTTTGGCGGCGGCCAAAGCGACCTCAGGCCAAGTTTGGGGCAGCTTGTCGGTCGAAACGCCAGCGGCTTTGAGGGCGTCCACGTTGAACCACATCACGGTGGTCGAACTGTTGAACGGGAAAGACATCATTTGGCCGTTGGGCGCTGTGTAGTAGCCGGACACTGCGGGCACGTAAGATTTGGGGTCAAACTTGTAACCCGCATCGCGCATGATTTTTTCTGCCGGGACCACCACGCCTTTGGAGGCCATCATGGTGGCGGTGCCCACTTCAAACACCTGCAAGATGTGTGGGGCATTGCCAGCGCGGAAGGCGGCCACCGCGGCGGTCATGGATTCGTCGTAGTTGCCCTTGAAGACCGGTATGATTTTGTATTCTTTTTGTTTGCCGTTGAAGTCTTTGGCAATGTCGCCAACCCAGTCACCCAGGGCGCCGGACATGGAATGCCACCATTGGATTTCAGTTTGGGCTTGGGCCGTCAGGCTGGCCAAACCCAAGGCGATGGCTGTGAGGGATGTTTTGAAGTTCATGCAAGCTCCTGAGAGGTAAGGACATTGGGCAGGTGGCTTTAAAAGCCAACTCAAAATTAATATCCCACTTGAGTGTGTCGTGTTGATTGCGGTAACAAGACAAAAATGTGACTTGAGCCAGATGGGGTCCCTGTTTGCCCCTTTAGACCGTGTGACCCTCTGTGTGACGTGTGTTTGTTGCACTGCGGTAACATTCAGCCTCAGCCGGTTTGACATTGGTTTCGGGTCTGGCTGACAGCGTTTTCACCGACGCCTTTGACTGCGCCACACCCATGAATGCACCCACCACGCTCCAACATTTGATGCAAGCCGACGCCGACGCGCCGCGCTTGCGCGAGATTCCTTACAACTACACCAGCTTTTCAGACCGTGAAATCGTGCTGCGTTTGCTGGGCGATTCGGCTTGGGACCTGCTGAACCAGTTGCGCCAGGAGCGTGGTACGGGCCGATCGGCTCGGATGTTGTACGAAGTGCTGGGCGACATTTGGGTCGTGGAGCGCAACCCTTATTTGCAGGATGATTTGCTGGACAACCCGGCCCGCCGCAAACTGCTGGTCGAGGCCTTGCAGCACCGCCTGGGCGAGGTGCAAAAGCGCCGCACGCCCGAGGCCGACACGGCCCGTGACGCCTTGGTTGGCCAATTGTTGGCCATGGCCACCCACGCCGTGACGCAGTTCAGCGAGCGTTTCACGCGCATGGCCAAGTTGCGCAGCCAGGTCCAAAAGACGCTGGGCCGCCTCACAGCCAAAGACAACATCAAGTTCGATGGCCTCTCGCGGGTGAGCCATGTGACCGACGCGACCGACTGGCGCGTGGAATACCCCTTTGTGGTCCTGACGCCGGATTCCGAAGTCGAGATGGCGGGTCTGGTCAAAGGCTGTATCGATTTGGGACTGACCATCGTCCCGCGCGGCGGCGGAACGGGTTACACCGGGGGTGCTATTCCATTGACCTGGAAAAGCGCGGTGATGAACACTGAGAAACTCGAAGCCATGACCGAGGTCGAGATGGTCGACCTGCCCGGCGTGGCCCATCCCATTCCCACCATCTGGACCGAAGCCGGTGTGGTCACCCAGCGTGTGGCCGATGCGGCCGAGCGCGGCGGTTTTGTCTTTGCGGTGGACCCGACCTCGGCCGAAGCCAGCTGCGTCGGCGGCAACATCGCCATGAATGCGGGCGGCAAAAAAGCCGTGCTCTGGGGCACGGCACTCGACAACCTGGCCAGCTGGCGCATGGTCACGCCCGACGCCGAATGGCTGGACGTGGTGCGTATGGACCACAACATGGGCAAGATCCACGACGCCGAAGTGGCCACCTTTGAGCTGCGCTACTTCAAGGCCGACGGCAAGACGCCGATCCGCACCGAAACACTGGTGATTCCTGGCAAGACTTTCCGCAAGGAAGGGCTGGGCAAGGACGTCACCGACAAGTTCTTGAGCGGCCTGCCTGGCGTGCAAAAAGAAGGCTGTGACGGCCTCATCACCAGCGCCCGCTGGGTGGTGCACCGCATGCCCACGCACACCCGCACCGTGTGCCTGGAGTTCTTTGGCCATGCCCGCAATGCGGTGCCCAGCATCGTCGAGATCAAAGACTTCATGTTTGCCGAGCAAAAGCGCACCGGCACCGTGATGGCGGGTCTGGAGCATTTGGACGACCGCTATTTGCGGGCGGTGGGTTACTCCACCAAGAGCAAGCGCGGCGGCTTCCCCAAGATGGTGTTGATCGGTGACATCGCGGGCGACAACGCCGACGACGTGGCCAAGGCCACGTCTGAGATCGTGCGCATTGCCAACTCGCGCAGTGGCGAAGGCTTCATTGCCATCAGCCCCGAAGCGCGCAAAAAGTTCTGGCTGGACCGCAAGAAGACTGCGGCCATTTCGCGCCACACCAACGCCTTCAAGGTCAACGAAGACGTGGTGATTCCACTGCCGCGCATGGCCGAGTACACCGACGGCATCGAGCGCATCAACATCGAACTGAGCCTGCGCAACAAGCTCAAGCTGTGCCGCGAGATCGAAGCCTTTTTGGAGCGGGGCAACCTGCCCTTGGGCAAGCAAGACGACGCCAACGACATCCCGTCGGCCGAGTTGCTGGAAGACCGCGTGGCGCAAGCCTTGGCCGTGGTGCGCGAGGTGCAGGCGCAGTGGCAAAGCTGGCTGACCGATGTGGACACCTTGTTCCCTCAGCTGCAAGAGCACACGTTGCGCGCCAGCTGGAAAACGCAAATCCGTCCAGCGTTCCAGAACATTTTCTCGGGCTCAGCTTTCCTGCCGATCCTGACCGAAGTCACGGCCATTCACCAGCGCGTGCTCAAGGGCCGCGTGTGGGTGGCGCTGCACATGCACGCCGGTGACGGCAATGTGCACACCAACATTCCCGTGAACAGCGACAACTACGAGATGCTGCAAACCGCCCACGAGGCGGTGGCCCGCATCATGGTGCTGGCGCGCAGCCTGGACGGCGTCATCTCGGGCGAACACGGCATTGGCATCACCAAGCTGGAGTTTTTGACCGACGCCGAGTTGGCCAATTTCACGGCCTACAAAGCCAAAGTGGCCCCCGAGGGTCGTTTCAACAAAGGCAAGCTGCTGCGCGGCGCGGCTCTGACGGGGCTGGGCGACGATGTGCATGCCGCTGACCTGACGCACGCCTACACCCCCAGCTTCGGCCTGATGGGCCACGAGTCCCTGATCATGCAGCAGTCGGACATCGGCGCCATCGCCGCGAGCGTGAAAGACTGCCTGCGCTGCGGCAAGTGCAAGCCCGTGTGTGCCACGCATGTGCCGCGCGCCAATTTGCTGTACAGCCCGCGCAACAAGATCTTGGCGACCTCTTTGCTAGTCGAAGCGTTCTTGTACGAAGAGCAAACCCGGCGTGGCATTTCCATCAAACACTGGCAGGAATTTGAAGACGTGGCCGACCACTGCACCGTGTGCCACAAGTGCTTGTCGCCTTGCCCGGTGAACATCGACTTTGGCGAGGTGTCGATGAACATGCGTAACCTGCTGCGCAAGATGGGGCAAAAGAGTTTCCGGCCCGGTAACGCGGCGGCCATGTTCATGCTCAACGCCACCAACCCCGAGACCATCAAGCTGGCGCGTGCCGCCATGGTGGGCGTGGGCATGAAGGCGCAGCGTTTTGTGTCTGGCTTGCTCAAAGGCGTGGCCCGCAAACAAACCAGCGCACCGCCTGCGTCGGTGGGCAATGCGCCCATCAAAGAGCAGGTGATCCACTTCATCAACAAGAAGATGCCGGGCAACCTGCCCAAGAAAACGGCGCGTGCTTTGCTGGACATCGAAGACAACGACTACGTGCCCATCATCCGCAACCCGAAAGCCACCACGTCTGAATCAGAAGCGGTGTTTTACTTTCCCGGTTGCGGCTCCGAGCGCCTGTTCAGCCAAGTGGGTCTGGCCACTCAGGCCATGCTTTGGCATGTGGGCGTGCAGACGGTGTTGCCACCGGGCTACCTGTGCTGCGGCTACCCGCAAAAAGGCTCGGGCCAGTTCGACAAGGCCGAGAAGATCATCACCGACAACCGGGTGCTGTTCCACCGCGTGGCCAACACGCTCAACTACCTGGACATCAAGACCGTGGTGGTGAGCTGCGGCACTTGCTACGACCAGTTGCAGGGCTACCAGTTCGACAAGATCTTCCCCGGTTGCCGCATCATCGACATCCACGAGTTCCTGCTCGAAAAAGACATGAAGCTCGATGCGGGCGGTGCTTACCTGTACCACGACCCTTGCCACAGCCCCATGAAGCAGCAAGAGCCCATGAAGACGGTCAAGGCCTTGATGGGCGACAACGTGCTGGAAAGCAAACGCTGCTGTGGCGAGTCGGGCACTTTGGGTGTGACACGCCCGGACATCTCGACCCAGGTGCGCTTTCGCAAGGAGGAAGAATTGCTCAAGGGCGAGGCTGCTTTGCGCAGCAGTGGCGCGCTGGCCCCAGAGGCTAACGTGAAAATCCTGACCAGTTGCCCCAGCTGCTTGCAAGGCTTGTCGCGCTTTGGCGACGACATGAAAAACGGCTTGCTCGAAGCCGATTACATCGTGGTCGAGATGGCCAAGCACATCCTGGGCGAAGAGTGGATGCCCGAGTACGTGAGTGCTGCCAATGCCGGCGGCATTGAGCGCGTGCTGGTTTAAACCCTGAAAGAACAAGATGGCCGGATTGAAAAAAAACATGCCCCACCCCGAGTCGCTGACCCTGCACGGCCAGACCCGGGTGCTGGAGATTGGGTTTTCTGACGGTGCGCAGTTCCGCATCCCGTTTGAACTGATGCGCGTGTACTCGCCCTCGGCAGAGGTGCAGGGCCACGGCCCAGGTCAGGAAGTGCTGCAAACCGGCAAGCGCGAGGTCGGCATTGCCGAGATCGAGCCTGTGGGCAATTACGCCGTGAAACCTACCTTCACGGATGGGCACGAGTCGGGCCTTTTCACTTGGGAATACCTGTACTTTCTGGGCGACCAGGAAGCCGCTCTTTGGAAGCAGTACGAAGACCGCCTGCAAGCCGCAGGCATGAGCCGCGACGCGCCCATGATTGAAACTGCAACAGGCGGCAGCTGCGGTCACAAGCATTGAGGCGACAGACATGAGCAGCACCCACTTCGGTTTCAAAACCGTCGACGAAAGCGAAAAAGCCAAGCATGTGCGCGGTGTGTTCGATTCGGTCGCGTCCAAATACGACGTGATGAACGACCTGATGTCCATGGGGCTGCACCGCGTGTGGAAGGCTTACACCGTGCAGGTGGCCAACCTCAAAGAGGGCGACCAGGTGCTGGACATCGCTGGTGGCACGGGTGATTTGTCGATGGCTTTCGCCAAAAGAGTGGGCGCCACCGGCCGTGTGGTGCACACCGACATCAACGAAGCCATGTTGTCCACCGGGCGTGACCGTTTGGTCGACCATGGACTGGCCTTGCCCACCTTGGTGTGTGATGCCGAGAAGCTTCCCTTTCCAGATGGTCACTTTAATTTGGTCAGCGTGGCCTTTGGCCTGCGCAACATGACGCACAAGGATGTGGCGCTCAAGGAAATGTGCCGGGTGCTCAAGCCCGGCGGAAAATTGCTTGTTTTGGAGTTTTCCAAAGTGGCCAAGCCCTTGGAAAAAGCCTATGACTGGTACAGCTTCAAGATCCTTCCCCAGTTGGGCAAACTGGTGGCCGGCGACGCCGACAGTTACCGTTACTTGGCCGAATCCATCCGCATGCACCCGGGCCAGGATGAGTTGAAAACCCTTATGAAAAATGCCGGATTTGGGCATGTGGATTTTCACAATTTGTCAGCCGGGGTGGTAGCCTTGCACATGGGCATCAAATGTTGAAGCCCGAAAACTGAATTTCCTGAGTTGGAGAGACCATGAACAACAAGTTGATGACACTGATGCTCGCAGGCGTGATGGCCCTGGGCAGCTTGAATGCCGAAGCCGCACGCCGCATGGGTGGTGGCAAGTCTATGGGCCAGCAGTCAAACCAGGTCACCAAGCGCGATGCCGCGCCGCAAACCCCGGCCGCACCTGCACAAAACGCTGCGCCTACCAGCGCAGCAAAACCAGCAGCCGCGCCCGCCGCCGCCGCGCCCAAGAAGCCTTGGGGTGCCATGTTGGGCGGCTTGGCCGCTGGTCTGGGTCTGGCTTGGTTGGCCAGCTCTTTGGGCATGGGCGAAGCCTTTGGCAACATCTTGATGGCCTTGTTGATCGGTGTCGCCGTATTGGCGGTGATCGGCATGATCATTCGGGCACGTCGTGGTGCTGCTGCCCAGACCGGTGGCTTGGCCTACCAAGGTGCAGGTGCTTCGGCAGAAAACCCCGCCACTTACAAACAATACAGCCCGCAAAACGTGGGCAACGATGCTTCAGCCCGCCCCTGGGAAGGCCAAAACACCCGTTTTGACAGCTCGGCTGCATCACAATCGACCGGCTCCATGATTGGCTCGGGCATTGGTTCCGGCCTCAATGCCAGCAGCAGTGACAGCCTGAGCGGTTCGCAAACCTGGGGCATCCCTGCCGGCTTTGATGTCGACAGTTTTGTCACCGCTGCCAAACGCAACTTCGTCACTTTGCAAGATGCCTGGGACCGTTCTGACATCAGCGCCCTGCGTTCCATGATGACGGACGCTATGGTGGTGGAAATACGCAGCCAGCTGTCCGAGCGCGAAGCGCAGTTCCCTGGCCAGCCCAACAAGACCGAAGTTGTCATGCTCGAAGCCCAGCTCTTGGGCATTGAAGAGCAGGCCGATGCCTACTTGGCCAGTGTTGAGTTCAACGGCATGATCCGCGAAGACGCAGCTTCTGGCCCCAGCCCATTCCGCGAAGTTTGGAACATGACCAAATCCAAGCAAGGTGGCGGTTGGTTGGTGGCCGGCGTGCAAGCGCTTCAATAAAGCCCGGGCCCATTTATGGGCCGGCACTTTCGGGAATAATCGGGGACTATGGCAACACAGTCCCCTTTTTCATGGGCCGCTCAGGCGCTCCCCGACATGGTCAACCGGCTCGCGGCCAACTTCCAACCTCCGGCCTGGGTGGTGGACGAGGGCGTCAATCGCCTTGTTTTGTTCCTCAACCATGTGCTGATGAGCGAGCCCGAGGCCATGGCCCGTCTGGCCCGGCAAAAAGGCCAGCGCATTGAGCTGGTTTGGGAGCGCATGCATCTGCAACTGAGCCCCACCCCCGCAGGCTTGCTCGAACGTGGTCATTTTGAAGGCTTTGACCTGCGCCTCACGGTGACCGAAGAGTCGCCCGTCGCTATGGTTTCGGCTTTGGCCCGTGGCGACAAGCCCAAAGTCCGCATCGAAGGCGATGTGCAGCTGGCGGCTGAAATCAATTGGTTGATCGATCATGTGCGCTGGGATGCCGAAGAAGACTTGGCCCGTCTGATCGGGGATGCGCCTGCACACACATTGGCACAAGCGGTCCGTCAGGCCATGGCGGCCTTGCGCAGTTTTGTCGCCCAGCGCCCTGGCACCGGGCTGCGCACCGGGCTGCGCACCGGCAGCGCAACATGATGCGCTGGGGCCGCTTTGGGCGGGGTGCGTTCATTGTCTTCATCGTCCTGCGCTATGGCCTGGACGAGTTGGTGCTGTCGAGCTTTCAAAAGCCCTGGATTCGTCTGCTGGCCCGCGTGCTCTCGGTGGGCCGTGACCTGCGTTCTCCACGGGCGGTTCGCCTGCGCGAGGCGCTGGAGCGGCTGGGCCCGATTTTTGTGAAGTTTGGTCAAGTCTTGTCGACCCGTCGTGACCTGCTGGCCCCCGACATCGCCGAAGAATTGGCCAAACTCCAGGACCAGGTGCCGCCTTTCAGCTCCACCATTGCGGTGGCGTCGATCGAGCGGGCTTTCAACCGCAAAGTCGACGACATCTTTGAAACCTTTGAGCGCGAGCCCGTGGCCAGCGCCTCGATCGCGCAGGTGCACTTTGGCACTTTGCGCGGCAAATCGGGCGAGGTGCGCGAAGTGGCCGTGAAGGTCTTGCGCCCTGGCATGTTGCCCGTCATTGATAAAGACCTGAGTCTGATGCGCATGATGGCGGGCTGGGTGGAAAACCTGAGCACTGACGGCAAACGCCTCAAACCCCGCGAGGTGGTGGCCGAGTTCGACAAATACCTGCACGACGAGCTGGACCTGGTGCGCGAAGCGGCCAACGCGGCCCAGTTGCGCCGCAACATGCAAGGCCTCGATTTGGTGCTGATCCCCGAGATGATTTGGGACTTTTGCCACCCCGAGGTCATCGTCATGGAGCGCATGCACGGTGTGCCCATCAGCCAGGTTGACCGTTTGCGTGAAGCGGGTGTGGACATTCCCAAGCTGGCCCGAGATGGCGTGACGCTGTTTTTCACACAAGTGTTCCGCGATGGCTTTTTCCACGCCGACATGCACCCCGGCAACATCCAGGTCAGCTTGGCCCCCGAGACCTTTGGCCGCTACATTTCGCTGGACTTCGGCATTGTGGGCACGCTCACCGAATACGACAAAGAGTACCTGGCGCAAAACTTCACCGCGTTTTTTCGCCGCGACTACAAACGTGTGGCCGAGTTGCACATCGAGTCCGGCTGGGTGCCGCCCGAGACACGGGTGGACGAGCTGGAGTCGGCCATCCGCGCGGTGTGTGAGCCTTATTTCGACCGCCCGCTCAAGGAAATTTCGCTGGGCATGGTGCTGATGCGCCTGTTTCAGACCTCGCGTCGCTTTCAGGTCGAGATCCAGCCTCAGCTGGTGCTGCTGCAAAAAACCCTGCTCAACATCGAAGGCCTGGGCCGCGACCTCGACCCCGAGCTGGACCTGTGGAGCACGGCCAAGCCGTTCCTTGAAACCTGGATGCTGGAGCAAATTGGCCCCAAAAAGCTCTGGGAGGAGCTCAAGGCGCAAGCCCCGCATTACGCCAAACTGCTGCCCCAATTGCCGCGCTTGCTGCACGAGTACCTGAAACAACCGCGCCAAAACGATGCCCGGCAGATTGAGCAGTTGATGGTCGAGCAGCGCCGAACCAACAAACTGCTGCAAACCCTGATTTACGCGGGCCTGGGCTTTGTGGTCTCCTTGATTGTTTTGCAGGTGGGCATGCACCTGCATCTGTTTTACTCAATCTGATTTTTGGAGGGTACGAAGGTGTTGCTGACTTTTGTGATCGCTTATTTGGCCGTGACCATCGGCATTGGTTTGATGGCGGCGCGCCGCGTGCACGGAGCCAAGGATTACCTGGTGGCAGGCCGCAGCTTGCCGCTGTACATGAACGTGGCCACCGTGTTTGCCACCTGGTTCGGGGCCGAAACCGTTTTGTCGGTGTCGGCCACCTTTGCCAAGGATGGCTTGAACGGTATTCCCGGTGACCCCTTTGGCGCCACGGTCTGCCTGGTGTTGGCAGCCTTGCTTTTTGCCAAGCTGTTTTACCGTCTGAACCTGTTGACGATTGGTGACTTTTACAAAGTGCGTTATGGCAAGTCGGTCGAGGTGCTGACCAGCGTGGCGATTGTGCTGTCTTACCTGGGCTGGACCTCGGCGCAACTGACCGCATTGGGTCTGGTCATTCATGTGCTGTCGTCTGGGGCGATTGACCTGAATTACGCGATCATGATGGGCGCGGCCGTGGTGCTGGTCTACACCGTGTTTGGTGGCATGTGGTCCGTTGCCTTCACCGATTTTTTTCAAACCGTGGTGATCGTGGTGGGTCTGATCGCGGTGGCTTTGCTGGTGGGGGGCAACGCTGGTGGTTTTGACACAGTCATTGCCCAAGCAGCAGCCGATGGCAAGTTCGACATGTTCCCCTCGGACATGGACGCGGCCGCTTGGTGGGCAATGGCAGGTGCTTTCTTCGCTTTCGCCTTCGGCTCCATTCCACAGCAAGACGTGTTCCAGCGCATGACCAGCGCCAAGGACGAAAAAACCGCTGTGCGCGGCACCGTCATCGGGGCAATGATGTATTTCGTGATGGCCTTTATTCCCTTGTACATCGCCTATGCCGCGCTGATCGCTCACCCCGAGCTCAAGGCCTTGTTTGAATCGGAAGACGCCCGCGCCATCCAGCGCATCCTGCCCGACCTGGTGCTTGGCCAGATGCCGATGTGGGCGCAGATCTTGTTTTTTGGCGCTTTGCTCTCAGCCATCTTGTCCACGGCCAGCGGTGCCTTGCTGGCCCCCACGGCTACCTTTACCGAAAATGTACTCAAGCCCTTTGTACCTCACATGAGCGACCGTCAGTTCTTGCTGATGCTGCGCGTCATCTTGGTCACCTTCACGGCGTGCGCCTTGCTGTTTGCCATGAACAGCACCAGCACCATGTATGAGATGGTGCAAAACGCCTACAACGTGACTTTGACCGGGGCCTTTGTGCCCTTGGTGGCCGGCGCTTTCTGGCGTCGTGCCAACACACAAGGCGCACTGTGCTCGGTGGTGCTGGGCGTGGGCACTTGGCTGGTGTTCAATTTCTTGGCCCCCGAGACCTTGGTGCCAGCCAACTTGCTGGGACTGCTGGCGTCCATCGTGGGCATGCTGTTGGGCTCTTTGGCGCCGAGTTGGATCGCCAACCGGGGACAGTCCATGGCCAGCGCCTTGGGGCACGCCGCCAAGGACACCTCCACACGCTGAGCTCATTTCAGCAGCGGCCTGGCCAACCGCTGTTGCTGAAGCGGACAGGGCTTCGATGGACTCACACCGCCCTGGTGCCACGACAGACGCCGTGACACCGGGCGAAAGCAGGGGTGTTGGTCAGAACCCCAAGCCTTGAAGGGCGCTGCTAAGCCTATAATTGAAGGTTTTCTTGCATCACCTTCTAAGGCTCTTCACATGCCCATTTACGCCTACAAATGCGACGCCTGCGGCCATGCCAAGGATGTTTTGCAAAAAATGAGTGACGACACGCTGACCGATTGTCCGGTTTGCGGCGCCCCCAAATTCAACAAGCAGTTGACGGCCCCCGGTTTTCAGCTCAAAGGAACGGGCTGGTATGCCACCGACTTCAAGGGTGGTGGCGCGGCCGCGGTGCCTGCTGCTGCGGGCACCGCAGCAGATGCGGCCGCCACACCCTCACCCGCGCCGTCCAGCGACAGCCCAGCACCTGCAGCAACAGCCAGCGCTGCAAGCTGCGCCGCTTCTTGCGCTTGCCATTGATTTTTCACAACGCCGACTTTCCCGATTGTCCATCCCATGAAACAACGCAGCTTCAAACAGTACTTCATCACCGGCTTGCTGGTGTGGCTGCCCATGGGCATCACCGTGTGGGTGCTCATGTGGTTGGTGGGCATGCTCGACGCCATCTTCTTGGCTGTGTTGCATGCGGCCGATACGCTGATCCCCGGCATCCATGCCAGTGCCGAATACCTGCGCAGCGTGCCCGGTTTGGGTGTGGCCATTGTGGCTTTGGTGATTTTTGCCACGGGCGTGTTTGTGGCCAACATGTTTGGCCAATGGTGGTTGCGCAAATGGCACGGTCTCATGAACCGCATCCCGGTGGTGCGCAGCATCTACACCAGCGTCAAGCAGGTGGCCGACACCTTGTTTTCGGGCAGCGGCCACGCTTTCTCTAAGGCCTTGCTGGTTCAATACCCGCGGCAGGGCTCGTGGACCATCGCTTTTTTGACCGGCACACCCGGTGGTGAAGTGGCCAAGCACCTGGTTCAGCCCATGGTCAGTGTGTATGTGCCCACCACGCCCAACCCCACTTCGGGCTTCTTTTTGATGATGCCCAAAGCCGACGTGGTGGAGCTCGACATGAGCGTGGATGACGCACTCAAGTACATCATCTCCATGGGAGTGGTGGTGCCTGGCACGCCTACTCTCAAGCCAGTTACAGCGCAGCCCCAGTTAGGTTGACGCCTTTTCCGAATCCTGTTCCTGCGAATCCTGAAAGTCCCACAACATGTCCATGCGTTCCCACTATTGCGGTCTGGTGACCGAAGCCCTGATTGGCCAAACCGTGAGTTTGTGTGGCTGGGTCAACCGCCGTCGTGACCACGGCGGTGTGATCTTCATCGACCTGCGCGACCGTGAAGGCCAGAGCCAGGTGGTGTGCGACCCGGACCGCCCGGATATGTTCAAGGTGGCCGAAGAGGTGCGCAACGAATACTGTGTGCAGATCAAAGGCATCGTGCGTGCGCGCCCCGACGGCACCACCAATGAAGGCCTCAAAAGCGGCAAGATCGAGGTGCTGTGCCACGAGCTGATCGTCCTGAACGAATCGGTCACGCCACCGTTCCAGATCGACGAAGACAACCTGTCTGAGACGACCCGCCTCACGCACCGTGTGCTGGACCTGCGCCGTCCCTACATGCAAAACAACCTGATGCTGCGCTACAAAGTGGCCATGGAAGTGCGCAAGTATTTGGACGAAAACGGCTTTGTGGACATCGAAACCCCCATGCTGACCAAGAGCACGCCCGAAGGTGCGCGTGACTACCTGGTGCCCAGCCGCGTTCACGATGGCCAGTTCTTTGCGTTGCCCCAGTCGCCTCAACTGTTCAAGCAGCTGCTCATGGTGGCGGGCTATGACCGTTACTACCAAATCACCAAGTGCTTCCGCGACGAAGACTTGCGTGCTGACCGCCAGCCCGAATTCACACAGATCGATATTGAAACCTCGTTCCTGACCGAAGAGGAAATCCGCGACATGTTCCAGGGCATGATCAAGCGCGTCTTCCAAAAAACCATCGGCGTGGACCTGGGAGAGTTCCCGGTCATGAGCTACCAGGACGCGATGCACATCTATGGCTCGGACAAGCCCGATCTGCGCGTGAAGTTGCAGTTCACCGAAGTGACCGACGTCATGGGCGATGTGGACTTCAAAGTCTTCTCAGGTGCGGCCAGCATGAAAGGCGGCCGCGTGGTCGCCTTGCGCGTGCCCAATGGTTCCGTCGAAGGCGGCGGCATCAGCCGCGGCGAGATCGACGCCTACACCGAGTTCGTCAAGATCTACGGCGCCAAGGGCCTGGCCTACATCCGCGTCAACGACCTGTCTAAAGGCCGTGATGGCTTGCAGTCGCCCATCGTCAAGAACATCCACGATGCCGCATTGAAGGCTGTGCTGGAGCGCTCGGGCGCTCAAAACGGCGACCTGATTTTCTTCGGCGCTGACAAGGAAAAAATCGTCAACGACGCCATCGGCGCGCTGCGCATCAAGATTGGCCACAGCGCCTTCGGCAAAGCCAACGGCCTGTTTGAAGACCGCTGGGCCCCGATGTGGGTGGTGGACTTTCCGATGTTCGAATACGACGAAGAAAGCCAGCGCTACACCGCTGTGCACCACCCCTTTACCGCGCCCAAAGATGGCCACGAAGACTGGATGGTCACCGCCCCCGACAAGTGCATCTCCAAGGGCTACGACATGGTCTTGAACGGCTGGGAAATGGGTGGCGGGTCGGTGCGTATCCACCGCGCTGACGTGCAACAAAAAGTGTTTGACGCTTTGAAAATCACGCCAGAAGAAGCCCAGCTCAAATTCGGCTTCTTGCTCGACGCTTTGCAATATGGCGCACCGCCACACGGTGGCCTGGCTTTTGGCCTGGACCGCATCGTCACTTTGATGACCGGTGCCGAGTCCATCCGAGACGTGATTGCTTTCCCCAAGACACAACGTGCACAGTGCTTGCTCACACAAGCGCCAAGCCCTGTGGACGAAAAGCAGTTGCGCGAATTGCACATTCGCTTGCGCAACGTGGATGCCGTTAAAGCCGCATAAGCAGAGATCAAGCCAGCCAAATGACAACGCCACCCTTCGGTGGCGTTGTCATTTGTGCCATGCAAATTGGTGCAGGTTTTGTTAACCAGGGCCCATCACCAATAAGAGCCGGACACAAAAAAGGCCTCAAAACCGAAGTCTTGAAGCCTTTGATGTCTGTGTTCAGCTGCGAGGCGGAACCAGAAATTTGACAACGGCATTCAAGCCGTTGAAGGGGAGCAGGGCTTAGTAGCCGCCGCGGCCGCCGCCACCACCGCCGTAGCCGCCACCGCCGGAGCGATCGCCGCCACCGCCGTAGCCGCCGCCACCGGAACGGCCGCCGCCGCCACCGCCGTAGCCGCCACCGCCGGAGCGGTCACCGCCGCCGCCGTAGCCGCCGCCACCACCACCGAAGCCGCCGGTACGGGGAGGACGTGCCTCCATCGGACGGGCTTCGTTCACGGTGATGCTGCGACCACCCAAAGATTGACCATTCATGCCGTTGATGGCAGCTTGTGCCTCGGCATCGCTGCCCATTTCCACAAAGCCGAAGCCTTTGGAGCGGCCAGTGTCACGCTCCATCATGACTTTGGCGCTGGTGATGGCGCCGAATTCGCCGAAAGCCTGCTGCAGGTCTTCGTCGCGAACGGTGTACGGCAGGTTGCCGACGTAAAGTTTATTGCCCATGGGGACTCCTGAAAAACACATGAAAACAAAAGCGATGGGGTCCCGAAAGCACAACAAACCTGAAAAGTGCCGCCGTAGCGCGCGAAACTGACCGATCACCTCAAATGTGACGTTTTAAGGACGCGCACGTTCTGATTATGGGGCATAGCATCTAATTAACACCAAATTTCGTCAATGTTTCGAAATTGACCTTGTTTTGAAGGGTGCTCTTGTGCCATTTACCAACACCAGCCCAATTGCAGCGTAGTCAAGTTGTGGCAAAAATCGAGGGCCCTGACGGGTCGACGTCAGCGCCAAGCACCTGTTCGCACCAATTCTTGGCGCAGCAAAACTTGATAGCGTTGGTTATGGACAGGTGTGGCAGAGTGGTAAGCGGCCACACCAAACCAGGTGTTGCCGTGCAGCAGCATGACCCGTTTGAGGTGCCATGCTGCGACATGCGTCGCCACGCAGGGGTCCAGCAGCCGCTCAGGCGTGATACCCCATTGCGCCAGTTCACGAAAGTGAATCGAATTGATTTGGGCCATACCGACATCGATGCTGCCATTGCGGTTGCGGTTCACCACATGGGGGCGCATGCCCGATTCCACTTGCAAGATGGCCCGCAGGATGTGCGGATTAACGCCATGGCGTTGCGCTGCTGGCATCAGGCAGGGGTCTAAAGCCAGGCTCGAAGACGTTTGGGTTGGGGCCGTAGTTTGACCTTGAGCTGCGGCGTGTGCCGATACCAGCAAGCAAAGGCCAAGTACAGCAAGGGGCAGACGGTTAAAGCGCAACAAGGTGGGTGGCTTTCGAGTTTCGTAGCGGCTGGGACGACGGCTGTTCATGGGCGCAGATGCGCTCAGGCGAGTGACCAAGTTGTGGTTGACCCATTCCGCCAAAAAACCATCACCAGGCCATAGGTTCCACCAGCCAGCCGGGTTAGGCAAAGCATGGTTCAAGAATCGGCACGGTGCTTTTTTTCTTGAATGCCAGGCCTGCAAGCGTCAATTGGTAATTGGCAATTGGCCTGTCACCCCGTGTCAGAGTTCTAGGAGTGAAACCAGTGGCAGATGGGCAGGTTTTTCGTAGTCGGCAATCAGCAAGGCGCGATCAGTGCTTTGACCCCATTGCGCCAAAAATATCTGTAGGCTGCGGATAGAGGGCTGGTCCAGCGAAACAAAAGGCTGGTCGAGCAAAGTGACCGTGGCGCCACTGGCCAGAGCCGCCACCAGGCCCACCTTGCGGCGGCTTCCGGTCGAGAGCATGTTGAGCCGTTTGTCCAAATGAGGGGCTAACTGCAAGGCTTCGATCAGCTCGTTTTGCGTTTGTTCGGACCAAGCGGGTAAAGACGAGCGAAGCTTTGCCCAGCAGTGCGCGGGTGTGTCGCTGTCATGCTGCGGTAAACGAAGATTGATCCAGAAAACCGCCGACGGCTGCGGCAGGCTCAAAGGGGTAGCCCTGCTGCCCAAGCGCAGTTGTCCAGCAGTGGCGACCAGATCTCCGCTGAGCAAGCGCATCAAACTGGTCTTGCCCACCCCCTCGTCTCCCAGCAAGGCGGAAACGCCTGCGGGCAATTGCAGAGCAAGCTTGCGAAAAAGTGGCAGATCGCCCGGGCCACCGCTCAGGTCGGTGACGATCAACACAGGGTAGGAGGTCTTTTGCTGGTGGTCAAAAGTCTGTTTAAGCATGGCCAACATGCTAGCAGCAGGCTAAGCAGAGCCCTTGTGGTTGAGTGGTGGAGACAATTGTTGAACTTTTTTACACTTTGAAACAAATTATTTTTAGTGGTTTAAATTGCAAAATATAATTCTTTATTGTTCAATCGTTTAATAACGGGAAAAAGAGCATGAGCACAAACAATTTGTTGGAAGTCAGCGAAAAGACAAAAACAGTCTTGTCCAGTTGGCGCAGCAAAATCGGCGTGTTCTGCTGCATGACGGGCATGTTCATGGGTGCCAATGCATGGGCACTGGATGCGCCCAAAGGGCCAGTGGTTCTGCAGGTGTCGGGCCTGATTGAGGCACAAAACCAGGGCAAAGTAGCCGCCATGGACATGAAGGCTTTGCAGGATTTGCCCCAAAAAAGCTTCACCACGCAGACCCCCTGGGATCAAAAGCCAGTGACCTTCAGTGGACCCTTGCTGCGCGATGTTTTGCAGTTGGTCAGGGCCAAAGGTCAGCACATTCGTGCCGTAGCGCTCAACGATTACCGTGTGAAGCTGCCCGTATCCGATGCGCGTGATCACGATGTAGTGGTGGCCTTGCAAATGAATGGCCAAGCAATCCCGGTGCGCACCAAAGGGCCGTTGTTCATCATTTACCCCTTCGATGCCAAAAAAGAACTCCAGCACAAGACCTATTACGAGCGCTCCATCTGGCAACTCAAAGCCATTGAGGTGGAGTGATGCAAAGGCGTGAAGCTTCGCCGGAAGCTGAAGTGACGCAAAACCTGGCACCGTCCCGATTCGTTTGGGGCTTGGCCTTGCTGGCGGTCTTGGTGATCACCGCCTTGCTGGTGGCCACCACCGTGCAATGGCGACAGGCCCAATCTTTGGAGGCTGCGGCCCGTCTGCAGGAAGACTCGC
This sequence comes from Comamonadaceae bacterium, assembly GCA_027486495.1. GTDB lineage: Bacteria > Pseudomonadota > Gammaproteobacteria > Burkholderiales > Burkholderiaceae_C > Limnohabitans_A. The sequence goes on from JAIXOZ010000154.1 coordinate 17,644, forward strand.
TCACGGCCATCACCACCAATTTGGAGCGGGAGTTGTGGCGATTTGATGCAGCCATGACCCGTGGAGACCTTGCTCAGCCAGACGTGCCGCAGGAGGATCTGGCAACGCAGCGGTCTTTGCGTTTTGATATCTTGGTCAGCCGCGTCCATTTGCTGCTCGAAAGCCCTGCCGTTGCGCGGGTGCACCACCGGGAGGAATACACCGCCTTGACCCCCCGCTTGCTCCTATGGGTGACCAGGGCTACTCCCTTGGTTGACGAGCAAGACTGGGCATCGACCAGGTGGCCTGGACTCATGCAAGAGTTACAGCAGATGGCTCCCGAAGTCCAGGCCTTGACCTCGGCCTCGGACATCGTGATGGGCGAGTGGGTGCAAAAACAAGTGGCCACGGTGAACGAGCAAAGCCAATGGATCGCTTGGCTTACTTTGGCTCAAATCCTGGGTTTGGTGTTGGGTGCGCTGGGTCTGTATGTGCACGAGCGCAAGCAAAACCAGGCGCAAAGGGCGCAGCAACGCCTGCATGCGCAGTTGATGCAAGCCAAGGAACAGGCTGAAAGTGCCAACCAAGGGAAAAGTCGGTTTTTGGCCAACATGAGCCACGAGTTGCGCACGCCTTTCAACGGCATATTGGGCATGCTGGGCTTGCTGGAAAAAACCCAAAAAGGCTCAGAGCAAGCCGATTTGATTCAGACCGCCAAGGGCAGTGCATCGCATTTGTTGGCCGTGCTCAACGATGTGCTCGAGGTCTCGGCCTTGGAAGCCGGCAAAATTCAAGTGCACCCAGAGCCCACAGACATGGGCGATTTTTTGCAGGAGGTGCACCGATTCATTCGGGTGCAAGCGCACAACAAGGGCCTGCAATTGCAGCTGATGGGCGACCTGCGCAAGCCCTGTGTGGTGATGGTCGACCCACTGCGTTTGCGGCAAATTCTGTTCAATGTGCTGGGCAATGCCATCAAGTACACCGATGAAGGGCAGGTCGACATCCGGGTTCGGCGTGAGTCATTTTCCGATAGCGTGCAGTGGGAAATAGACATTGTCGACACCGGCATCGGCATGAGCGAGGCCATCCAAAAGGGTTTGTTTGAGCGCTTTCATTGGGGCGACGCCACGCTCACGCGCAAGCAGTCGGGATCGGGTTTGGGTCTGGAGATATCCAGATCATTGGCCCGCCTGATGGGCGGCGAATTGATGGCGCGCAGCCAGTTGGGGCAGGGTTCTGTGTTCACGTTGAGCTTGAAAACTCCGTGGGCAAGTTTGACCGCAGGCTCTGCAGATGCACCCGGCTCTGTCGAAAGCGCGAGACCTCGCCCGTTTGAGCCTGTTTTGGTCAACGAGGCCTTGCGCGTTCTGGTGGCCGAAGACCATCCAGTCAACCGCAAAGTGGTGGGCTTGTTGCTGCAAAGCATGGGCCATCAGGTCAGCTTTGCTGAGGACGGTCAACAAGCGCTCATGCAAGCCAGTCAGTCCGATTTTGATCTGGTGCTGATGGATATCCACATGCCGGTGATGGATGGCTTGAGCAGTACGCGCCAAATACGGGCCCTGCCGGGTGAGCGGGGACGTGTGCCCATTGTGGCGCTCACAGCCGATGTGATGAACGATGTGGCTGACCGGGCGATGGCTGCTGGCATGAATGCGTATTTATCCAAACCATTGCAAAAAGCACAGCTGCAGGCGGTCATGCCGCTCAAGCGGCGGCAGGCTTGATGAGCTAAAAGGGGCGCATCCCCGTGTTCAACCAGGGGCTGACTACAATGAATTGATCTTCTGGTCTTTCATTTGGAGTCTGTCCCGTCCATGACGCATCCACTCCCTCCATCGCCTGCCCCCTTCAAAATCCCTGAGTCGGTGCTGGTGGTCATTTACACGCCCGAGCAGGAGGTCTTGCTGATCCGGCGTGTTGACTGGGGCACCTGGCAATCGGTCACGGGCAGCAAAGACCATCCTGAGGAAAGTTGGCTGGAGACGGCCGTGCGCGAAGTGCATGAGGAAACCGGCATCGACGCCCGGCACCCGAGCTGCCGACTGCAAGACTGGCAACTGGAGAACGTGTACGACATTTACCCCGCTTGGCGCTGGCGCTATGCGCCGGGTGTGAACCGCAACACCGAGCGGGTGTTTGGTCTGTGTGTGCCGCAACGCATGCCCGTGGTGCTCAGCCCCCGCGAGCACACCGACATGCAATGGCTGCCCTGGCAAGCTGCGGCCGACCAGTGCTTTTCCCCTTCGAATGCCGAAGCCATCCTGATGCTGCCGCGTTTTGTTCCGAAACTCCTAGAATGAAGCCCGAACGCCACGAACACCCGGTTTTGAGGGTGGCCACTTACAACATCCACAAAGGCGTGCAAGGCCTGGGGCCAGCGCGGCGGCTGGAGATTCACAACCTGGGCCACGCTGTGGAGCAGCTTGACGCCGACATCGTTTGTCTGCAAGAGGTGCGCCGCGAGCACCGCCGCGAGGCGGCATATTTCAGGCACTGGCCCAGCCAGCCACAAGCCGAGTATTTGGCTCCTGAGGGCTACGAGGCCATTTACCGCACAAACGCCATCACGCGCCACGGCGAGCATGGCAACGCCTTGCTCTCGCGTTGGCCTGTGCTCTCGCACCAGCACCGCGACATCTCGGACCACCGCTTTGAGCAGCGCGGGTTTTTGCACACCCAGGTGGAGGTGGTGGACCGTGTGGTGCATGTGTTGGTGGTGCACTTGGGGCTGGTGCCCGCGAGCCGTGTTCGCCAAGTGGCCTTGCTGCTGGCCCACATTTCGAAAGACATCCCTGAGCACGCGCCGGTGCTGGTGGCAGGCGACTTCAATGACTGGGGCACCGGCCTAGGGCGGCGCATGGCGCAGGCCGGTTTTCGAGAATGGCGCGAACAACCCACGCCCACATACCCCTCGCGTTTGCCCTTGAACCAACTCGACCATGTATACGCCCGGGGCCTGATACCCGTACACGCCATGGTTCCATCGGGGCGCATTTGGCAACGCATGTCGGACCACTTGCCGCTGGTGGCCGAATTTGCCTGGAACGACTGAACATGCGGCACAACCCGGCGCTGCGTGACGGCCATCAGATCCGGCTCATCGAAGGGGGGCAGGATTATTTCGAAAGATTGGTCTGTGCGCTCGACCAGGCGCGCTCCCATGTGTTGTTGGAGACCTATATTTTCGACGTCCATGGCGAAGCCGTGCGGGTGGCCGAGGCGCTGGAGCGAGCGGCCTTGCGCGGCGTGCGTGTGTGGCTGGTGGTCGACGGTGTGGGCACGCCCCACCTGCCTGAGGTCTGGCGCACGCGTTTTACCCAAGCGGGGGTGGATTGGCGAATTTATGCCCCCTTGGGCACCTTGGGTTTGCTCATTCCCAGCCGATGGCGGCGGCTGCACCGCAAATTGTGCGTGGTGGATGGGCACACGGCCTTTTGCGGTGGCATCAACATTCTGGATGACTGGTACGACCCGCACCACGGCAGCCTGGCCCAGCCCCGATTGGATTTTGCTGTTTGTGCGCAAGGCGAACTGGTGGGGCACATTCAAAACAGCATGGCCCAGTTGTGGTGGCGCTTGCAGGGCGCACAGCACGCCCGCGAGCGCAAGCTTCCGCAGGCGATGCGGTCTTTCAAAGCGTCAGGTCTGCCGCTGCCTTGGAAGCAGCCACTGCCCCTGCCCGATGGCTCGCCACCCCCCAGTCGTGCGGCATTGCTTTTGCGTGACAACGTGCTGCACCGCAGCCAGATAGAGCGCGCTTACCTCAAGGCCATTGGCCTGGCCAGGCACGAGGTGCTGATCGCCAATGCGTACTTTTTGCCGGGGCGCAGGTTGCGCCAGGCCTTGGTGCATGCGGCTAGGCGAGGCGTGCGTGTGCGTTTGCTGCTGCAAGGCCGTTATGAATATTTCATGCAATACCACGCCGCCCGCCCGGTCTATGGCACCTTGCTGGAAGCCGGTGTGGAAATTTACGAATACGACGCGAGTTTTTTGCACGCCAAAGTGGCTGTGGTGGACCCCGACAACGAGCGCCCATGGGCCACGGTGGGATCGTCCAACCTTGACCCGCTCAGCCTTCTGTTGGCGCGTGAGGCCAATGTGGTGGTGGCCGACCGTTTGTTCGCGCAACAACTGCACCAACGTCTGAGTCAGGTGATCGCCTCGCAAAGCACAACTGTGTCGGCCACTTTCGCCCAAAGGCGTTGGCACCAGCGCCTGCGTGACCGCCTGGCGTTTGGTCTGATGCGTTTGGCGCTGTTTCTCACAGGCCACCGGTATTGATGCAGGCGAGGGGACTCAAAAAGAGCGGCAAGGGGGCAAACCCCTGATCGCTGTGCGCCGATGAATCACTGTTACGATCTTGCGCATGTTAATGAAAACCCCAGACGCCATGACTGCATCTGCTGCCACGCCCGAAGACGAAGGCGTTCCTGTCTCCTTGAAAATCCGTGAGCGCATCCAAGCTGCCCGCAAGCGTTTCCATGCCAACGACAACATCGCCGAATTCATCGAACCCGGTGAACTGGAGAAGTTGCTCGACGAAGTCACGGGCAAGATGGCGGGTGTGCTCGACAGCCTGGTCATCGACACGGTGAACGACCACAACACGGGTGATACCGCCCGCCGTGTGGCCAAGATGTACCTCAAGGAAGTGTTCAAGGGCCGCTATGTCGAGGGTCCTGAGATCACCGAATTCCCCAACGCCGAGCACCTCAATGAGCTGATGATCGTTGGCCCCATCACCGTGCGCAGCGCCTGCAGCCACCACTTTTGCCCCGTGATCGGTAAGATTTGGATCGGCGTTTTGCCCAACGAACACACGAACGTGATCGGCCTGTCCAAGTACGCCCGACTGGCCGAATGGATCATGGGACGCCCCCAAATCCAGGAAGAGGCGGTGGTGCAACTGGCCGACCTGATCCAGCGCAAAACCCAGCCCGATGGCTTGGCCGTTGTGATGGAAGCGAGCCACTACTGCATGGGCTGGCGCGGGGTCAAAGACATGGACAGCAAGATGATCAATTCGGTCATGCGCGGTGCTTTCCTCAAAGACCCCAACCTGCGCCGTGAATTTTTGTCCTTGATTCCTGGAAAGAACTGACCATGTTGGTACGCCTGCTTTACGCCAGCCGAGTGGTGGATGCTCGCCCTGAAAGCATTGAATCCATTTTGAGCCAGTCGCGTCAATTCAATCCAGCGTCGGGCATCACGGGCATCCTGTGCTATGGCGGTGGCATTTTCTTGCAAGCCCTTGAAGGCGGTCGCAACGCCGTGAGCGAGCTGTATGGCCACATTCAAAAAGACGCACGCCACAAGGATGTGGTGTTGCTGCACTATGAAGAAATTTCCGAGCGCCGATTTGGCGGTTGGACCATGGGGCAGGTCGATGCGTCGCGCGTCAACACCAACATCTTGCTCAAATACTCCGAGCGTGCTGAGTTGGACCCGTACAACGTCTCGGGCAAGGTCTCGCTGGCCTTGCTCGAAGAGCTGATGGCCACCGCGTCCATCATCGGCCGGGCTTAAAACGCCGCCTCACACCCAGCCCCGCAAGGGGCTTTTTCACGCCCATGCCCCTATGTGCATTTGCCCTGCTTGTTCTGGCCGGTTTCATCCATGCCCGTTGGAACATGACCGCCAAAAAAGCCGGGGGCGATGTCCGCTTTGTCGCCTTGCTGGGCGGACATTTGCTGGACGAAAAAGACCGGAGTCTGCGCATTGCCGGGTCCGTGAGGATCGCGGCAGGCGTAATGACCTCGGGGTGGTGACATGAACTCAATTTCATTGATCGGCTGCGACTTTTCCAGCAGCCCCTCCAAACGCAAACCCATCGTGCTGGCGCTGGGTCAGGCCCGGCAGGGCAGGGTGCAGCTGCAAGCCCTGCAGACTTTTGAAACGTTGAACGCTTTTGGAGATTGGCTGGCCCAGCCTGCCGACTGGGTGGGCGGCTTTGATCTGCCCTTTGGCCTGCCGCGTGAACTGGTCGAGACCCTGGGTTGGCCCACCGACTGGGCCGCCTGCATGGACCATTACTGCGCCTTGGAGCGCGCCCAAATTCGCGAGCAGTTTGCGGCGTTTTGCGATGCGCGCCCGGTGGGCGGCAAGTTTGCGCACCGCGCGGCCGACCGGCCCGCAGGCTCCAGCCCCTCCATGAAATGGGTCAACCCGCCCGTGGCCTACATGTTGCACGCGGGCGTGCCCCTGCTGCGTCAAGCGGGTGTGCACTTGCCCGGCTTGCACGCTGGCGACGCCCGACGCGTGGCGCTGGAGGCCTATCCCGGTTTGTTGGCGCGTGAAGTGTTGGGCAACAACAGCTACAAAAGCGACGACAAGGCCAAACAAACCCCCGAGCGCTTGCTGGCCCGGCGAGAAATGCTGGGTGCCCTGGAACGCGGGCAAACCCGTCTGGGCCTGCGTTTGGTGGCCAGCAACGCGCTGATGGGCCGCTTGGCCGATGACGCCAGCGGCGACGCGCTCGACGCCACCCTGTGCCTGATGCAAGCGGCCTGGGCGCAGCTGCAGCACCAAGCCGGGCATCTGCAATACGGCTTGCCGCCCTGTGATCCGTTAGAGGGGTGGATCGTCACCGCCTGAAAGCGATGCCGATCGGCATGGCGTCCAGTACAAGCATGTCGGTGAACGAAGGCTGGTTCCATTCAAAGTCGTTGTCCAAGCGGCCCACCAGGAACGCAAAAGCAGTGACTTCAATATGGCTAATTGTGTAAAAAAATGTTATTTGAATTAATTTTTTAATAAATTAAAAACTTAAAAAAGTAATATATAGACCTCAGTCACGTGCCTGGTCCGTCCCTTCTGGGGCGGGCATCTCTGGGAAGCAGACCCTCCAGCTTTTTGCTTCCATGCGTGACTTTGTCCATGCATTTTTTTAAAGAAATACTCGATGAACAACACAAAAATTGCCATTTTGGCCTTCGCTCTGTCCTGCTGCGCTCTCCAAGCGCAGGCCTCTTACTCTAAATGCCTCGAGGTCATCAAGACCGGTGGCAACACCTTTCCATTGACGAGCATCACAATGTTCGAAGGCAAGGTCTCGGACAATGCCAGTCAGGCCCCTGCAAGCAGCACCAAAGAACGTATTTACGAGGGCGAAAAGCTGACCGTCAACTATGCTTTTCGTTCCCGAGATGACATGACTTTTGTCTGCGCTTACGCTGGCACCCAGGCCGTAGAGACCTACCATGTGCCCGTCCAGTCCACCGCGTGCACCGTCAAAACCCGGCGGGAGAAATCTGCCCAATTTGACAACAAACTGGTGATCACTGACAACTCGATCCAGTGCAAGTATTGA